>CAKPUX010000004.1 GCA_934193095.1 uncultured Dialister sp.
ACCCTAATGATAGCAGAAATCCGTTTTCGTTCACAGTGGTGCCGCAAGGCGTGATGGTTTGGGGAAGGGGGACTGCGAAGCGGTGGATCGGGTGCTTTCGTAAATCGCCTGCTTGAGACGCTCTTTCCCGCTCTTTTTCATACCGCCTGCGCCCTATCCGCCCCTTCGGGGCACCTTCCCCTCGAGGGGAAGGCTGACGATACGAGAGTACCGCTCATCTAAAATTCGCGGCGCTTCCAAATTTTTATGCGCCGCACCACCACTCCTCACTCCTAACTCCTCACTCCTAACTAGAGAGCGCGAAGCTTTCGCACGCAATTAAAGGACGGCACGCCCTATGGGCTAACCCCGAACCCCGAACCCTTTTCTTACAAATCCACCTGATACGTCAGGACAGCATCGATGGCGGAGATGGCATTTTCCCATGCGGTAATCGTGTCATTCATTTCGTGTTCATAGAATTCATCATCGATGTATTTCATGTTGATCTTGACGTTCAGGATCGAAGCATGGATGCAGGCCATGGCGAGCTGGGCGGCCATGATGGCGTCGCTGATGGCGTTCTTATTTCCTTTGAGGAGAAGGTTTGTGAAGCTCGGGAGCAGGTCGCTCATGGTCTGGGCCATCTGCTGCGGGACTTCGATCGCTTTCTTGAAGGCTTCGAGCTGTTTTGCCTGTCTCTCTTCCAGAGGAAGCGTGCGGATGGAGCGTAGGGTGCTCATGAGCTCTAAGAAGGACTTGGCATCTTCATCCATCAGATCGAGGAAGATGGAGCGTGCCATCTGGAAGACGGCGGCGTACTCGGCTGCCTTTTCATGAAATTCAGCGTAGTTTTTATTGGCTTCTGTCAGGTGGCAGACCATTTCAGCGAGCGCACAGGCCTGTGCGCCTACGAGTCCGGCCGCTGCGCCGCCGCCGGGAGCGGCTTTCTTGCTGCCGAGATCGTCTAAGAATTGATCGATGGTGCCCTGGCGAAAAGGTTTGTTGTCCATGGTGTGTACCTCATTGATAAATGGATAAATAATAAAAAGAAGCACTGGTGTAACAGATCCTGCTTGGAACCAGTGCTTTTAAGTTGTTTATTATTATACAACATATAAAAAGGGGGGAAAAGGGTTCAGGTGGATGGGTTCAGGGAATCAATTGAATGAGACGTGAAGGTGGCGGCTTCGCCGCAAATATAATTAGGCACTTCATGGTTATGACGCCGCATCTGGTTTGAAAGCAGGTATGAGTGGCTAGTGGCTAGTGACTGGTGACTAGTGACTGGTAGCTAGTGACTGGTAGCTAGGGATTAGTGGCTAGGGATTAGGTTTGCGATACGAGAAAACCGCTAGTTTCAAACCTTCGCGGCGCTTCTGATTTTTATGCGCCGTACCACCTCCGCCTTACCCTCAGAACCTATAGAACCTGCTGAACCTCTTTCACAAATAATCAAAGGACAGTACGCCTTACGTGCTATCCCTGAACCCGCCAGTCCCTTAATGAATCTCTCTATACACGGCAAGAGAATTTTTTTCTTGCATCCCATTTCGTGAAATTTCTTCCGGAAAACTATTTGACGGATATTTCTTTCTATGGTACAATAAACAACGTCATATGGCGAAATGCCTGTGACGGAAAAATATGGCGGGTGTGGTGAAGTGGTTAACACGGCGGATTGTGGCTCCGTTACGCGTGGGTTCGAGTCCCACCACTCGCCCCATTTTTTTTTGCCTGAAATCCGATGGTATCGGACTTTATGGGGGCATCGCCAAGCGGTAAGGCAACGGACTTTGACTCCGTTATCGGTGGTTCGACTCTACCTGCCCCTGCCAGGAAACAGAAATGAGCCTGAAGATTTTTTCGTGAAGAAAATTTCTTCAGGCTCATTTTTTATGCGCTTCATATTGATAGATTCCTATGTAAAAAATAATTCATGCATTGAAACTTATGGCTAAATCCGAGATTTGGGTTATTTTGATTGTTTTATTTTTCTATAGGATGTGATAGTATAAATATAATTCATAAGGAAAAGAGCCTCTCCCGGTGAGAAGCCCTGCGGAAAATGAGGGGAGTCAATGCACTATGAGAGTGATCGTGGCTGGGATGATTCACGAGCTGTCCTCGGCATGAGGCAGCGCTGTATAGCACGCAAAATCATATACTTTTTGCTTGAAAGCATATCTTTTCCTGCTCGTTACTTGATGCAATAGAAGCGGTCAGATGCTTTTATTGCATTTTTTTATAAGAGGTTTCTGGTGAGATGCCAGTAGAAATACATGGCTTAGGGTTCGGTGAGGAAAGGTGGTCGCTGTGGGAAAACAGGTAGTGTGGAATGATAAGAGGATCGCGGGTTCGCCTGTGGTTCACATGGGATGCCTCGCGGTGGTGCTGTTCGCCTTCTGGATGGCGCTCTCGGGACATACGGAGACGAAATTCATCGTATACGGCGTGATCACGGCGCTGGTGACGACGTGGCTGACGTATCCGCTGCTTCTGGTGCCGAATAAGGAGGAGAGCCGCTTCTACTATGTCTTTGGCTTCTCCCCTTTGAAGATGATCTGGTACTTCCTCTGGCTGATGTGGCAGCTCGTGCTCGCGAATGTCGATGTGCTTCTTGCCGAGACGTCGCAGGAGCTCCAGATCGATCCGAAGGTGGTACGCTTCTATTTCCGGGCGGACAATCCGATGGCATCGACGATCCTGGCCAATTCCATCACGCTGACGCCGGGGACGGTCACCATGAATGTGACGGATGACGGACTTTATGAGATCCATGCGCTGACGAAAGGGGCCGCCGAGGGTCTTTTGGACGGCGGGATGCAGAAAAAGGTGGCATGGCTCTATGGCATGCCTTTGGATTTCGAAGCGGTCGAAGAAAAGGAAGGTGACGAATGATCATGATGGTTCTCCTGTATGTCGTGATGCTGGTGCTTCTCTTCGTCATCGCTCTCATGCTCCAGCGCCTCTTCAATGGGCCGACGATTTTTGATCGGATGAATGCTTTGGGGGTCATCGGGGCGGATACGATCTGTCTCATCGTGGTCTTCGGCTTCATCGACAAGCGTCCGGATATGTATGTGGATATTGCGATTTCTTACGCGCTTCTGGGATTCCTGGGATCCCTCATCATTGCGAAGTTCATAGGAGGGAATAAGATATGAGTGAACTCGGCTTTACCTCTCCTCGGGAAATGGTGGCGGCGCTTTTCATCATCGGCGGGCTCATCTTTTTCATCGGCTCGGGGATCGGGATGCTCCGGCTTCCGGATTTCTACAGCCGCATCCATGCATCGGGCAACAGCGAGACGCTGGGCTGCATGCTGACCTTCATCGGCCTTATGATTTACGAAGGCGCGACACTGACTTCTCTCAAGATCGCATTCGTCTTCCTTCTGGTTTTCATGGCGAACCCGATCGGCTCGCATATCCTGAGCAAGGCGGCGTATAAGTCCGGCCATCCGATCTGGACGCTCAAGACGAAGGGCGCGAAGAAGCTCCTCGGTCTGGCGGGTCCGGATCACAGCATCGATGAACCGGTGGGACATTTGGAAAAGGAGGGAAAATAATGGAAATCTATACGATCGAAGCCATTCTTCTGGTTTTCCTGATTCTGATCACCTGCGCGGTCATCTTCTGCAAGGATATCCTCTCCGCAGCTATCATCTACAGCGCGTTCAGCTTCTGCGCGGTGCTCCTGTACCTCATGATGGGTTCTCCGGATGTGGCTTTCACAGAAGCGGTCATTGGTACGATTTCTACGATCTTCTTCGTAGCATCGCTTAAGAAAATTGATAGGTGGTGTAAGTAATGCGTGGACTGGTAGCGGTACTTCTGTCGGTCATGACGGCGCTCTTCGTCTCGGTGGTCACTTACCTTCCGGAAATCGGGGATCCGAATACGGCACCGAATACGCATGTCACACCGACCTATATCTCGCGCAGTGAGGAGGATACGGGCTCTCCGAATATCGTCACTGGCGTCATCATCGACTATCGAGGCTTCGATACCATGTGGGAAACCTCGGTCATGTTCCTGGCAGGGCTGACGACGGTCCTCATCCTGACCAGCAATACGGTGGGCCGTCGTCCTGAAGAGGAACCGGAAGATCCGGAGGAAGGAGAGATTATCAAATGAATAAACCATTTGGCGGTCTGATCCTGAATATAGCCTTCCGCATGCTGGTGCCCTTCACGATGGTCTATGCGGTCTACATCCTCTGCCTTGGCGAATTTTCTCCGGGCGGCGGCTTCCAGGCGGGGGCGCTGCTCTCGGTGGGCGTGCTGCTCGCGCGGCTCATCCTTGGCTTTGATACGAAATTCAATGTGCTTGGGAAAACATCGGTCGTGCTGGCTGGTGTCGGCACCTTCATTTATGCACTGACTGGCTGGCTGACGCTTTTGGGCGGGGCAGATTTCTTCCTGAATTACAATTACATGCCGATCCAGATGGAAGCGCAGAATGAAATGCATGCGACCGGGATTTTCCTCATCGAGATCGGCGTCGCCATCTGCGTCATGATGACGATCATCAATCTGCTGGATGCTATCGTGAAAAGGGGTGAAGAGAATGGACGTACTGAATGAATTCTTGAAAACGAAAGGTCTTTACACCCTGGTCATGATTCTTTTCTTCCTTGGCGTATACGGCATGGTCCTCAGCAAGAACTACATGAAAAAGCTGATGGCGATGAACGTCATGCAGGTCGCGGTCATTTATTTCTACCTGTGCTTTGCACAGAAGGACGGCGCGATGATCCCGATTCAAAATGGGATCACGACGGATCCTTCGATGTATATCAACCCGTTGCCGCACGGCCTGATGCTGACGGCCATCGTCGTCAGTCTGGGTACCACGGGGGTCGCGATCGCGCTCCTCATGCGCATCAAGGAAATTTATGGCTCCGTGGAAGAGGTAGAAGTACTGAGGAGGGCTAGTAAATGACACAGCACGCTCCCGTATTTATCGTACTCCTGCCGCTGACCGGGTCGTTGCTCTGCATGCTTTTCTCCCGCATCAGCCGGAATCTGGGCTCCTACATCGTGATGGCGTCCATCGCAGGCGCTTTTGCGAATGCCTGCCTGGTGCTCCAGCATGTCCTTGAAAATGGCGGAGCGACCTGGCACTACATGATGGGCGGCTGGATCCCGCCGATCGGCATCGAATTTGCACTGGATCCATTGAACAGCATCCTTGCGGTGCTGGTCACCTTCATTTCCATGCTCGTCTCTCTCTACAGCCGGCCTTTTGTGAAGGATGAGGACTGGCTCCATGTAGGCGGCTACTATACGCTCTTCGGTCTGCTGACGGTCGGCCTCTCCGGCATGATCATCACCGGCGACGTATTCAACCTCTATGTCTATCTGGAAATCATGTCGCTTTCCGGCTATGCGCTGATCGCGCTGGGCGGGCGGAAATCCATGCTGGCTGCTTTCCGTTACCTCCTCATCGGGACCATCGGTGCGTCCCTCTACCTTCTGGGTGTCGGTTATCTCTATGCGATGACCGGTACGCTCAATATGGCAGATCTCGCGCAGCTCATCATCCCGCATCTGCATTCGCCGCTCTTTGCCATGGCAGTCGCCTGCTTCCTGATCGGCTTTGGCATCAAGATGGCGCTTTTCCCGCTGCATGGCTGGCAGCCGGATGCTTACACCTACGCGCATCCGGGAGCAGCAGCTTTCATTGCAGGCCTGATGAGCAAGGCACCGGCGTATGCGCTCATCCGTTTCATTTACTACATTTTCCAAGTCGATAATCCGGTCGTGGAAAGTGCGCTGAACGTGCTGGGCATCCTCGGCGTGTGCGGCATCCTGATCGGCTCTGTCATGGCGATGGCGCAGTACGACTTCCGCCGCATGCTCGCATACTCCTCGGTCGCACAGATCGGCTACATCGCTATCGGTCTGGCGATGGGCAATATGTACGGCTTCATCGGTGCCGTGATGCATATCATCAACCATGCCTTCATGAAGAGCTCGCTCTTCCTCGTCATCGGCGGGATCCAGTACCGCTTTGGCGAAGTGAATCTGTACCGCTTGGGCGGCCTTAATAAGAAGATGGCCATCAGCTCCATCACAGTGGCGCTGGCGGCGCTTTCCATGATCGGCCTGCCGCCGACCTGCGGTTTCTTCAGCAAGTGGTATCTCATGCTGGGGGCTTACACCGGCGGAGAGTATTTCTATATCTTCGTACTGGTCATCAGCTCGCTTCTCAATGCGATCTACTTCTTCCGCATCATCGAGCAGATGTTCGTCCAGCGCGAAGCCTCTCTGACAGAGGTTCACCCGCATAAAGGCAAGCTGGGGCTGCCGCTGCCGATGGTCATCCCGATCCTCATCATGGGCATCATGATCATCGCGCTGGGCTTTGGCAATGCGACCATCGTGTCTGATGTGATTAAACTGGGACTGCCGGGGGTGTTTCTGAAATGACTATCATAGACTGCAGACCATTTCTGGCGGTAGGCGTTTCCTTCTTCGCTGCGATCCTGATCGCATTCAGCAGGAAATGGCCGAATGTGCGTGAGGCGTGGAGCGCCATCGCTTCCGTCATCATGTTTGGCATCATCCTTTCCATGGTGCCGGGGGTCCTTGATGGCAATCAGTACGAGTGGACTCTCTGCCGCATCACCGATACCCTGGGGCTCACGCTGAAGACGGATCCGGCGGGCATGATCTTTGCTACGCTGGCCTCCATGCTCTGGGTGCCGATGAACTTCTACTCCATCGGCTACATGCGATGCAACAATGAAAAAGAACAGACCGGCTACTTCGCGGCCTTCGCGATCTGCCTCTCCGCGGTCATGGGCATCGCCATGGCGTCGAACCTCATCACCTTCTTTATTTTCTACGAGCTTTTGACCCTTGCGAGCTACCCTCTGGTGCTTCATAAGAGAAATGCAGAAGCGCTCTCTGCGAGCCGCAAGTACCTCATTTATACACTGATCTCCGGGCAGCTCTTCCTTGCCGGTATCATCGCCGTCTACTGCATCGCAGGGACCGTCGATTTCAAGCCGGGCGGCTTCCTCACTCCGGACATGGCGCCGAAGTGGGTGCTCCAGTTCATCTTCATCCTGATGATCATGGCAGGCTCCGTTAAGGCGGCTGTCATGCCGCTGCACGGCTGGCTGCCGGCGGCCATGATCGCGCCGACCCCGGTTTCCGCCCTGCTTCATGCGGTGGCTGTCGTCAAGACTGGCGTCTTCGCTGTCCTTCGTGTCATCGGATTTGTTTTCGGGCCGCAGCTCCTCTCCCAGATCGGCGTCGTGGACGTCCTGGCATGGTTCGCTGCCGGCAGTATCATTATTTCCTCCCTCATCGCTATGCGGCAGGATCACCTGAAACGCCGTCTGGCTTTCTCGACAGTCGGACAGCTCTCCTACATCGTGCTGGGCGCGGCTCTGCTCTCGCCGCTTTCCATCAAGGGCGCGTACCTGCACTTGGTCGCCCACGCGGTCATGAAGATCACCCTCTTCATGTGCGCCGGCCTCATCATTGCGCGAACGCACCGCAATAATATCAGCGAGCTCTATGGCATCGGGAAGAAGCTCCCGGTCACCATGGCCTGCTTCACCATCGCTTCTCTGGGGATCGCGGGCACGCCATTCCTGGTCGGCTTCGTCAGTAAGTGGAACCTCGCTCTCGGCGCGCTGCAGGCGGGGAAACCTCTCTACATCCTGATCTGGGTCGCTAGTGCGCTCCTGGCAGCGGCTTACCTGATGCCGGTCGTCCGCATGGCGTACTTCCGGCATGATCCGCAGGAAAAATTCCGTAAGTACGGGGCATTCAGCTATTCCATGCTGATCCCGATCTGCATCACGACAGCGCTTGCCGTCATCCTCGGCGTACTGCCGGATGTATATCCGCATTTCTATGATCTGGCCGATATGGCCGCAAGCGGCATCTGTGCCGGATGGAACGGGGGGTGGCTGAAATGACGAAGAAAAGAATTTATATCCTGGCCGCTGCCATTCTGCTTGTCTCCTGCGCGGCTGAGATCGCAGGCGTACACCTGCACAGCCCGTCATGGTGGCCGCTTCCCTTCGGCTATGATATTTTCTTCGGGTTTGTGTCGGGATGGATCCTGATCATCCTCGCCAAGCTCATCATGGCGCCGCTCCTGCAGCGCCATGAGAACTACTATACACGCGGAGGAGGTGGTCACATTGAGTAATGCATGGCATCCTGGCATCATCCTCATCCTCATCGGACTCATTGCGGCCATTGTACCGAAAGCGCTTCGGAGAGTGGTCCTCGCCATCGGCCCCTTCGCGGCTCTTGCTGCCGCGCTCACCATGCCGATGGGCACAGACCTCTCCATGGAATTCTTTGGCACCGGCTATGTGCTTGACTACTTCCATGTAGACGGCTTAAGCTATGTCTTCTGCATGATCTTTGCTCTGATGGCCTGCATCGGCGGGATCTACTCCTGCCACAATGACAGCCGCATCGAAGCCTTCGCCTCCATGGCCTACGCCGGATGTGCGCTTGGCGTCACTCTTGCCAAGGACTGGATGACCTTCATCGCCTTCTGGGAAGGCCTTGCGGTGACATCCCTCTTCCTCATCTGGTGCCACCACACCCCGGCCTCGCGCCGCGCAGGCTACCGCTACCTCATGGTCCACATGCTGGGCGGAAACCTTTTGCTCTATGGCATCTTCCTCGAGGTTGGTGCTGGAAACGGTCTCGTCATGAACCTGGCAGCGGGCGCACACAATCTGCCCTTCTGGGCGATCCTCATCGGCATCGCCGTGAATGCGGCCATCCCTCCGGTGAATGCATGGCTGGTCGATGCGTATCCGGAAGGCACCATCACCGGCTCCGTTTTCCTTTCCTCCTTCACCACGAAGGTCGCTGTCTATGCGCTCATCCGCATCTTTGCGGGGACTGACTTCCTCATGGCTGCCGGCTGCTTCATGGCGCTCTATGGGGCGCTCTATGCGATCATGGAAAATGATATGCGCCGCCTTCTCGGCTACCACATCATCAGTCAGGTCGGTTTCATGGTCGCCGGTGTCGGCGTCGGCACGGCGATGGCACTGAACGGCGCAGCGGCGCATGCCTTCTCGCACATCCTGTATAAGTCGCTCCTCTTTATGTGCGCAGGCGCGATCATCTATGCGACAGGCATTCGCAAGATCAATCAGCTCTCCGGCATGGCAAAGAGAATGCCATTCGTCGCTCTCTGCTTCTTCGTCGCCGCCTTCTCCATCTCCGGCGTACCGTTTTTCAATGGCTTCATCAGTAAGACCATCACCATCGCGGCCGCGGCAGAAGCCGGCTATGACTGGGTCTACACCCTGCTTGAGCTTGCCAGCGTCGGTACCTTTTTATCCATCACACTGAAGATGGGCTACTTCATTTTCCTTCGGAAAGAGGAAAAAGACATTGTCATGAAGCACAAGCTCCCGAAGAATATGTACGTCGCGATGGGCCTTGGCGCCTGCCTCTGCTTCCTCTACGGCGTATATCCGGATCTGCTTTACCGCTTCCTGCCGTTCGGCACCGTCACCTACGAGCCCTTCACGGCAGCCCACCTCCTGTCTTATGTAGAGATCCTTGTCGTCACCATGGTGCCGTTCATGATGTTCCTTTCGAGGATGGAGCCGCACACCGCCCTCAGCCTCGATACCGACTGGTTCTACAGAAAGCCCTTCGCGGCGATCATGAACTTCGTGAGCGGACTCATGTGCGCACTCTGCAAAGGCCTTGGCGATGCCTGGGGCATTGCGAATGATAAATTCATGGATCTCACGAGCAATCCGATGGACTTCCTGGATGCACGTCCTTTCCGGAAACGCACGCATTACAATCCGGAAAACTACCGGACCTCCATCGCCGATCCGATGATGATCATCCTGACGGTCCTCGTCAGCTGCGCGGCCTACTTCATCACGTCGCTCAGATTTTAAGAAGAAGCTCTTCCGAAAGGGAGAGCTTTTTTGTTGGGATGGTTCAGGGGGCGGCACGTCCGCGGGCGAACCCTGAACCCTGAACCCTGAACCTTGAACCCAATTTAAGTCTATCCTTATTTCATAAAAATATGTCATTCTTGCACATTATGCATTTGACATTTTATTCAAATAGGTATACTATAAGTGAAGTGATTTGAAATTAAGTGTACATTTCAAGCTAACGATTCTTATCTTCATTGTTTAGGAGGACATGATGGACGCAAGAGAGAATGCTTATGTATTGTGGTTTGATGAACTGCACAGAAAAGATGTCAATCTGGTCGGAGGAAAATCTTCTTCTCTGGGTGAACTGACGACCTCGACCGGCGTGCCGGTACCATACGGCTACGCGACGACAGCTCATGCTTACCGTTATTTCATGGATGTCACCGGACAGAACAAAAAGATCCACGAGCTGCTGCAGGGGCTTTCCGATGTAGAAGACTCTGTCGAACTCCATGAAGTATGCACTAAGATTCGCGAAAGCATCGTTTCCGCTGAAATGCCGGAAGACCTCGCGACTGCGATCGGCGATGCTTACGAAGAACTCTCCAAGAAAGTCAACGAAGAAAATCCATATGTAGCCGTTCGTTCCTCTGCTACCGCAGAAGACCTGCCGGATGCTTCCTTCGCAGGCCAGCAGGACACCTACCTGAATGTCACCGGCCGTGACATGGTCATCCGTAAGGTCAAGGAATGCTACGCATCCACCTTCACCGACCGCGCTGTATACTACAGAGCGAAGAAGAACTTCGACCATGAAAACGTCGCTCTCTCCGCTGCTGTACAGATGATGGCTGACTCCAAAGTCGCAGGCGTCATGTTCACCGTGAACATTGCCAACGGCGATGACAAGTCCATCATGATCGAAGGCTCCTGGGGTCTTGGCGAATACGTCGTACAGGGCACCGTAACCCCGGATAACTTCATCATCAACAAGGAAGACCTCACCATCGCTTCCCGCCATATCAATGAAAAAGCCATCGAGCTCGTTCGCAAACCGGGCGGCGATGTAGAAGAAAGAAAAGTACCGGAAGAACTTGCCAAGGCGCAGGCTCTCACCGATGAACAGGTCGTCCAGCTCGCTACCTATGCGAAAGCCATTGAAAAGCACTATGGCTGCTACATGGATATGGAATGGGCTGTCGACCACCAGAACCGCGTCTGGATCCTCCAGGCTCGTCCGGAAACCGTTTGGTCCAAGAAGAATAAAGAAAAGAAAGCAGGCAATGAAGTGAAACTGACCACCGATCATAAAGTACTCGTCAAAGGTCTTCCGGCCAGCCCGGGAATGGCAGCAGGCAAATGCCACGTCATCACCGACCCGAAGGATATCAATGAATTCCAGGAAGGCGAAGTCCTCGTCACCACGATGACCTCTCCGGACTGGGTACCGGCTATGAAGAAAGCCATCGCGATCGTCACCGATGCTGGCGGCATGACCTGCCACGCTTCCATCGTTTCCCGCGAACTCGGCATTCCATGCGTCGTCGGCACCAAGAGCCGCAGCGTAGAAGCGACCAAAGTACTGAAATCCGGCCAGGACATCACCATCGACGCACAGAACGGCGTCGTTTATGACGGCATCGTCGCTGACCTTGTGAAGAAAGACGAACCGCAGCAGGCACAGGGCGCTGCTCAGACCGTAGTCGCTGAATACTTCGCACCGACCGGCACCGGCGTCATGATGAACCTTGGCGATCCGGATCTCGCTGATAAATATGCAAGCCTCCCATGCGACGGCATCGGCCTCATGCGTGAAGAATTCATCTGGACCACCTTCATCCATGAACATCCGCTCTACCTCATCGAACAGGGTAAACCGGAAAAAGTCATCGACATGCTCGCTGAAGGCATTTCCAAGGTCTGCCGCGCGCTGGCTCCACGTCCGGTCGTTCTCCGTTTCTCCGACTTCAAGTCCGGCGAATACAGAAACCTCAAGGGCGGCGACAAGTATGAACCGGTAGAACCGGCTGACCTGCTCGGCTGGAGAGGCGCTTCCCGTTACTACGACCCGACCTACACCGACGCATTCCGTCTCGAACTCAAGGCAGTCAAGAAGGTCCGTGAAGAATTCGGCCTGAAGAACCTGAACTGCATGATCCCATTCTGCAGAACCGTCGATGAAGCACGCAAGGTCACCTCCATCATGAAGGAAGAAGGTCTGGAAAGAGGTCCGGACTTCAAGCTCTTCCTCATGGCAGAGATCCCGGCCAACATCATTCTGGCAGATAAATTCAATGAATTCGTGGATGGCTACTCCATCGGCTCCAACGACCTCACCATGCTGGTACTCGGCTGCGACAGAAACAATGACACCGTTTCCGCCCTCTTTGATGAAAGAAACCTCGCGATCAAGAGAGCTGTCCGCCACCTGATCGAGACCGCACACAAAGACGGCAAGACTGTCTCCATCTGCGGCCAGGCTCCGTCCGTATACCCAGACTTCACTGAATTCCTCGTCAAGAGCGGTATCGACTATGTATCCGTCAACCCGGACATGGTCAAAGCCACCAAGAGAAATGTCGCTCGTATCGAACAGAGACTGATGCTCGATGCAGCTACCGGCAGAGGAATCAAAGATACAGAAGACTATACCTGGTGATCTCGGGCGCTCCGAAGGGAGCCTGCCTGCCCCGTGAGAACGGGTGCGGTCAAGTGAAGAGAGACACGCTGCTCTCCCGGTGGGGACGCATGCGGTCTCAGATCTCCTTGACCGATCCGGCGATAGCTTTGAACTGAAAAATTCCGGTGACCGGGGCTGTTTTCGAGCAGTCCCGGTTTCCTGTCAATACAAAAAAGGAAGCAAATTATGCAGCTGACCAGCCGCCAAAAAGAAATTACCCGCATCGTGCGGGAAAATGGGCCGATCACAGGTGAAATGATCGCTGAGCGTCTCCATGTGACCCGAAGCGCCCTGCGGGGAGACCTGGCGGTGCTTCTCTCGGGAGAAGTGATCGCCGCCAGACGGAGACTGGGCTACTACTACCTGGGAGGAGGAGAGGACCCGGCTGCGGCAGAGATCCGTTCCTGCACCGCAGAGTCCTGCATGTCCAGACCCGTTCTGGTCAGTGCAGAGTCGAATGCCTACGATGCCGCTGTCCTTCTTTTCACCGAAGACATCGGGACCCTTTTCGTGGGCAAGCCCGATGACGTCATGGGGGTAGTATCCAGAAAGGATCTGCTGAAGACCGC
Organism: uncultured Dialister sp.; assembly: GCA_934193095.1. Classification (GTDB taxonomy): domain Bacteria; phylum Bacillota; class Negativicutes; order Veillonellales; family Dialisteraceae; genus Dialister. The sequence goes on from CAKPUX010000004.1 coordinate 13,132, forward strand.
TATGGGCCGTGAAAATCTGACCAAAGTGCCGATCTCCATGGTCATGACCTCCCGGTCGAAGATGATCTTCGCAGAGCCGGACGAAGACATGGTATCCGTTGCCCAAAAGCTCATTGACTATGAGATCGACTGTCTGCCTGTCGGCATTTTTCAGGATGCCGATGGCGAGAAGAAATTCAAGCTGATGGGCCGCATTTCCAAGACCAATATCACCCGCCTCTTCCTCGATCTCGGAACGAAGAAGAGATAAATGAGGTTCATGGGTTAGCCCAAGGGGCGTGCCGTCCCTTGCTGCTCGTCTCATTTCCGATCAATACCAAAGGAGGTCATCCTTTTGTCCAAAATACCAGAAGTGTACGTGGTTTCCGACTCTTTGGGAGAAACTGCGGAAAGTGTCGCCAAGGCGACCATCAGCCAGTTTGATGAAGACATCGACGTTGTGCGCGTGCCTTTCATCCGTCATGCAGAACAGATCCAGAAGGTCATCGAGGAGGCTGCAGAGCATGGCGCTGTTGTCTGCCATACCTTAGTCAGCCCGGAGCTTCGTGCGCATTTCGAGCGCATTGCAGAGGCAAACCATGTGAAGTATGTGGATATCCTTGGGCCGATGATGGACATGGTGCAGACCATTTCTGAAACGAAGCCCCGTATGAAGCCGGGCATCATCCACAAGCTCGACGAAGAATACTTCAAGAAGGTCGAAGCCATTGAATTTGCCGTGAAGTATGATGACGGCAAGAATCCGGCCGGCTTCAAGAAGGCAGATGTCGTCCTGATCGGTGTATCCCGTACCTCGAAGACGCCGCTCTCCATGTACATGGCACACAAAAAATTCAAGGTGGCCAATCTTCCGCTCGTGCCGGAAGTGCCGCTGCCGGAAGAGATCTTTCAGGTGCCGCCCTATCGCATCATCGGGCTCATCATCGATCCGTACAAGCTGAATACCATTCGAAGCGAACGTATGAAGGCGCTCGGCTTCTCCGGGACGGCGAACTATACGGACATTGCCCGCATCGAGGATGAATTGTCCTATGCGAAGGAGATCATGCGCCAGCTCCACTGCCAGGTACTCGATGTGTCGAATAAGGCCATCGAAGAGACGGCCAGCCGTATCATGTCGATCGTACAGAGAAATAAGGAGCTGTACGGAGATAAATATTGAGAAAACAACAAAAGCCCATCCGGCTCTGCGTGCCGGATGGGCTTTTGTTGTTGGGGTCAGGGGTCAGGGGTCAGGGTTAGCCCGTGGGGCGTGCCGCCCCTTGATTACGATGGAAAGCCTCACTTGAATGAGAAATTAGAAATGAGAAATGCGAAATGGTGGTGCGGCGCATAAAAAGAAGAAGCGCCGCGGAGTATAAATAGTGGCGATGCCCGCGACTGGCATTCCAGTCACTAGTCACCAGTCATCAGTCACTTGAGACTCCTAATCCCTAGTCACCAGTCACTCATTCTCCCAGATGGCTTTCTTCCTCAATGAGCTTGTACACGAGAAGGCCGGCATCGTAGAGATCCTGCTCCTTGAGGCTTTCACGGCTGGTGTGGAAGTCGGTCATGCCGACGCCGACAAGGACAGCGGGGAAGCCCTTTGCGGTGAACCAGTTCGCATCGCTTCCGCCGCCGCTCTTTGCGACGGTCATGGTCTTATCCATGGAGGCGGCAGCTTTCCGGAAGAGCTTCAGCGCGGGGTCGCTCTCCTTGACGAGGAAGGCATCATACGATTTCTCTTTATTGACGGAAAGAGAGCCTTCGGGGAATTTCTTCGCTGCGTCTTCGAAGGCATGGACCATCGTATCGACGAGTGCTTCGAGCTTCTTCGGATCGTGGCTTCTGGCCTCTGCGCGTACGACGCAGGCGTCCGGGACGATGTTCGTCGCAGTGCCGCCGGTGATGGTGCCGATGTTGCAGGTGGTCTCCTCATCGATGCGTCCTGTCGGGCAGTGTGTGATCGCCTCTGCGGCCATGGCGATCGCATTCGTTCCCTTTTCCGGCGCCATGCCGGCATGCGCTGCGACGCCGTTCAGGGTGAAGGAAAGCTGGTACTGGGATGGGCCAGCGTTGTAGAGAGAGCCGGCAGGGCCGTCGGCATCGAGCACGTAGCCGAAGTCAATGCCTTGGATGTATTTTTCTTCGATGTACTTGGAGCCGAAGAGACCGATCTCCTCCTGTACGGTGAAAATGACAGTGATCTTGCCGTGCGGGATGTACATCTCCTTCATGAGGGCGATGCCTTCCAGGATGGCGGTCACGCCGGCCTTGTCATCGCCGCCCAAGATGGTGTCGCCTTTCGAGGTGAAGACGCCGCCCTCCAAGATGGGCTCGATGTCCTTGCAGTGTTCGACGCAGTCCATGTGCGCGGTGAGTGCGATGGAGGGAAGGCCCGGGGCATTGCCATTCCAGACGGCGATCAGATTGCCGCAGTTTCCGACATTGACGGAGCCGTCATTGTCTTCGATGATCTTCGAGGCGCCGAGGCTTTTCAGCTTCTTTTTCAAATATTCGCAGACTTCACGCTCGCCTTTGCTCGGTGCGTAGAGGGAGACAAGCTCCGTGAAGGTGCGTTTCATTCGTTCTGTATTGACCATAGTAAGACCTCTTTTCTTGAAAATGTTTGGGATACTTTCATTATAGCGCATGAAGGAAAGGGGGAAGAGGGTTCGGGTTGTCGGGTTCAGGGTTCTAGAAAATTAGGAATGAAGGTGGCGGTTTCGCCGCGAGTATATATGGGGCGATTCCCGAAAGTAGTATTCAAGTAATCAGTCACTAGTGACTAGGAGACATCAGACTCCCGTATCGTCATTTCGCGCGAAGCGCTGTCAAAACTCCGCGGCGCTTCTGATTTTTATGCGCCGCACCAACCCCTTTGAACCTCTTGAACCTATAGAACCCGCGGAACCTCTTTCTCGTGCGATCAAGGGAGGGAACGCTACGCGGGCTGACCCCGAATTCTATTTTTCCAGCCAGAATCCCTTCCGGAGCGCTTTCCTGCCGTATTTTTGCTGGATACTGTCCATGGCTTTGGCGGCACGAGCGCGCTTTTCCTCTTTGTCAGAGAAGAGCGACGGGATGGACAGAGGCGCGCCAAGATTCGACGCGGTGACGCCGATGAGGCGGATGCCTTCGGTAAGCGGGATGCGGGAAAGCAGGGTCTGGCAGGCGCTGTCGATGGTCTCCTGCAGATTCGTCCCTTCCTCCAGAGACAGACTCCGCATGATGGTTTTGAAAGACGCGAAGCGGATCTTGAGAGAGATCGTGCGCGCGGCAAGATCGTGCCTGCGAAGGCGCTGTGCGACGATGTCACTGTGGATCGCGATCTCCCGATCTATCGTTGGGTGATCGGTCAGATCATATTCATAGGTGGATTCATCGCCGATGGATTTCACCTGCCGGGAAGAGATGATGGGGCGCTCGTCGATGCCAAGGGAGAGGGCTTTCAGAAGAGGCCCCTGGTTGCCCAGAAGGGCGGAGAGTTTTTCCGGCGCTGCCTCTTGGATGTCGGCGATGGTGCGAAATCCGGCGGCCAGGAGTTTTTTCTCCGTGACACTGCCCACGCCCCAAAGACGGCGCACGGGAAGGGGTGCGAGGACTTCCCGTTCTCTGCCGTAGGGGATGATGCAGAGGCCGTCCGGCTTATTCATGTCACTCGCCATCTTGGCAAGGAATTTATTCGGCGCGATTCCGACAGAGGCCGTGAGATGCACGGCGGAACGGATCTCTTCTTTGATGGCGCGTCCGATCGAGCCAAGCGTCGGATACTGGCTTCCCATGCCGGAGATGTCGAGGAAGGCTTCGTCTAGGGAGATCGGCTCGTAGGCGTCCGCATAGTGGAGCATGACCTGATGGATCGCATCCGATGCTTCACGGTATGCTTCGAAGCGCGGCGCGACGAAGCAGCCATGGGGGCAGAGGCGCTTCGCCTGCGAGAGAGGCATCGCCGAATGCACGCCAAAGGCGCGGGCTTCGTAGGAGGCGGTCGCAACGACGCTCCGGCGGCTCTTTCCGCAGACGATGACAGGCTTGCCTTGGAGCGCGGGGTCGTCTCTCTGTTCGACAGACGCAAAAAAGGCGTCCATATCGACATGCATGATCCAGCGACGCATGATGAGGCTCCTTTGAAGTACAATACATTACGGCTTTGGCAGGCAGTAGAATGAGAAATGAGAAATGAGAAATGGTGGTGCGGCGCGAAAAAATGAAAGCGCCGCGAGTTTTCGAAAGAATGGTCAACCTCTTGACTGCTTTTTCTTCATCTTAGTGCCTTTGGAAAACTCTGTCAATTCTTTGACAAAAGGGAACGGCTTATGGATAATGAAGGAAGCAGAATGTATTATTTGATCATGCGGCGCTTTATGACTTGATGCGCCGCACCTTCATTTCGCATTTCTAATTTCTAATTTCTCATTGAATTAAGGAGGCTTTTATGAAATCATTAGTCCTTTGGTCTTCCCGCACGGGCAATACGAAGGCGGTCGCAGAGGCGATCTTTGAGGCGCTGCCGGGGGAGAAGGAGATCATGGAGGAGGGGCGCGAGGGAAACGACCTCTCTTCCTACGACCTTGTCTTTGTCGGCTTCTGGGGCTACCGCCGGGGCGCAGATCCTCTCGCGCAGAAGACGCTTTCTTCCCTTTTCGGAAAACATGTGGCGATCTATGCGACTGCCGGTACCTGGCCTGACTCGGAGGCGGCCAAGATGTATCTGGCAAATGCCGCCGCTCTTCTTCCCGAGGATGCCACCTGTCTTGGCACCTTCCTCTGTCAGGGGCGCGTGAACTCCTTCCATCAGAAGAAGCTGGCAGGGCTTGCCCAGGAGACGGCCCATGAAATGACTCCCGAACGCCTCGCCCGACTGGAAGAGGCCGAGAAGCATCCGAATGAAGAGGACTTCGCCCGCGCAAAGGCATGGGCAAAGAAAATGGCGGATCTGGCGGCTGGTGACTAGGGACTGGTGACTAGTGACTGGTGGCTGGTGACTAGGGACTGGAGACTAGGAGACATCAGACTCCCGTATCGTCATTTCGAGCGCAAGCGAGAAATCTTTGTCATTCGCAGTCAGGAACTCACGCTTTCCCCACATGTGCCGCATACCTCTCCGCTTTCCTCATCTGTCTTTCATACCGCCTGTGCCCTATCCGCCCCTTCGGGGCACCTTCCCCTCGAGGGGAAGGCTGACGATACGAGGGAAACCTGCTATCAAGAGACCTTCAGGCATCGCCCCATAAATATTCGCGGCGCTTCCCTGTTTTTATGCGCCGCACCACCATTTCTAATTTCTCATTTCTAATTTTTCATTCGAGCAAAGCGTTCATCCGCAATTCATGGGCGTCCCGCCCCACGGGCTGACCCTGAACCTATTGAACCCAATCATGACTACAAAACCTTCTTCTATGACACTCGGCATCCTCGCCTCGATCCTGGCCGCGCTTCTTTTCACACTGATGGACGTGTCTGCGAAAGCGGTCTCCTACCTGGGGACCGGCGAGCTGACGTTTGTACGCGGCCTCGTGGGGCTCTTTTTCCTGCCACTCATCGCGAAGAGAGAGTCGCTCCCGCTTTTTTCCGGGAAGGACAGACTGCTCCTTCATACGCGCGGCATTTTCGGCGGGATGGGCATCCTGCTCTTTTTCTTCTGCCTCAAGGGGCTGACACTGGGCGATGCGGAGATCCTTGTCCAGCTCGCCGCGTTCTTCATGTGCATCCTTTCGCCGATCTTCCTAAAGACCACGCCGTCTGGGCAGGTGCGTGTCTGGCTCTTCATCATCGCTGCCGGCGCGGCGGTGGTGCTGAGGATCTGGGATTACTCCTCCTTCAATGTTTACGCACTCATCGGCATCGTATCGGCCTTCTGCTCGGCGTGCGCCTACACCTGCATCGGCAGGCTCAATGAAAAGGGCGGACACTCCGGCGGAGAGATCGTCTTTTATTTTCAGTTCTACAGCATGGCAGGCGGTCTTTTGCTGATGCTCGGAGAGGATCTTCGGACACCTGATGCGGCAGAATGTCTCTGGCTCTTTGCCCTGTCCTTCTCTGCCATTTTTGCACAGGTCTGCTTCACATGGGGGGCGACGCACATCCATCCAATGATCGTCACCTTTGTCATGTACACCGGCGTCCTCTTTCATATCGTGGCCGGCTGGGCGCTCTGGGGAGAGGTCCTGACCATGGCATCCTGGATCGGCGGTGCGCTCATCGTAGCAGGAAGCGGGATGCTATTGTGGAAATCGAAGGGGAGCTAGTGGCTGGTGACTGGTGGCTAGTAGCTAGTAGCTAGGGGTTAGGGGTGCCGAGTGACTAGTGACTTGTAATTTGAATACTACCTTCGGGCATCGCCCTATTTATATTGCGGCGAAGCCGCCGCCAAAACCCTGAACCTTGAACCCGCCAACCCCTTGTCAAGATTTCCTTCCAAAATTTATTGACATCCCCTCTTCTCTTAGATATAATTATTCTGTTATGGTGCAAATAAATGGCACAACACGATGTAAGGAGGTGTTTATACATGGCAAAAATGACATTCCAGCCGAACAACCATTGGAGAAAACAGACCCACGGTTTCCGTGCTCGTATGAAAACAAAAGCAGGCCGTATTGTTCTGAAGAGAAGAAGAGCAAAGGGCAGAAAGGTATTAAGTGCCTAATCAAGAAATCAGCGAGGAGAGGGTGGGGTATACACTGCCCCGCTCTTCTCGTATCAGACAGAACAGGGATTACCGTCGGATCTACAGATCCGGCAAACGTTTCAGCAATCGGGCCGGGCTCTGCTATGTGGTGAAAACCAAAAAGCCGGGCACCCGTATGGGCTTCGTGACTACGAAGAAGATCGGCCACGCCTTTGCGCGAAACCGTGCAAGACGTCTTATGAAGGAGGTCTACCGCCTTCATATGGCTGAGCTTTCGCCCCACTATGAAGTGGTGATGCTCTCAGGCATCTTCCTGACGGGCGCCACCTATCAGCAAGCGGAAAAAGCGATCCTTTCCTTGTGGCGCAAAGCCGGAATTCTGGTGAAATAAGATGAAAGAGCTTCTGATCGGTCTTGTCCGATTCTATAGAGCGTTTATCTCTCCCCTGAAGCCTCCTTGCTGTCGTTTCTACCCGACCTGCAGCGAATATGCACTGCAGGCGCTTCAAAAATATGGAGCCCTAAAAGGCAGCTGGCTCGCGATCAAGCGGATTTCCAAGTGCCACCCGTTTCACAAAGGTGGATACGACCCGCTCCCGTGAAGAGGCTGTCTTTTTCTATGTTTTGAAGTGAGGCGTGAAGGGGAAAATGAGAAATGACTGTGCGGCGCAAAATAAAATGAAAGCGCCGCGAGTTTAGAAATCGATATCCTCGTATCGCTTATTAAAACTGGCAGCGCTTCCTACATTTGATGCGCTACACCGCCATTTCTCATTTCGCATTTCTAATTCTATATATCCCCCTAATCCCTAGTCACTAGCTACCAATCCCCGGCCATCCATCCCACCATAACCGCCGATCGATTTCCCGAAAACTCACCGGGCTCTTGAAATTCAGAAGGCCCGGGCATGTAACGGCTGCAATATAGGCCGTATAAGGAGTAACCAATGAGTGATTTTCAGATTCCGTTTCTGTCGAGCTTAGTCGGACTCCTCGCAGAGGTCATGCGCGTCTGCCTGGAATTCTGCTACAAAATGACAGAAGACCTGGGATTTCCGAGCTATGGGATCGCTATCATCGTCCTGACCGTCATTATCAAGACGCTGCTGCTCCCGCTCGCCCTGAAACAGATCCGGTCCATGAAGGCCATGCAGGCCATTCAGCCGGAAATGCAGAAGATTCAGAAGAAATACAAGAATGACCCGCAGAAGCTGCGCGAAGAAATGGGCAAGCTCTACAAGGAAAACGGAGCTTCTCCGCTCTCCGGCTGCCTGCCGCTCCTGATCCAGATGCCATTCCTGATCTCCATCTACTACGCACTGCAGGGCTTTTCCTATGATCCGGCTCACGAGAGTTTCCTGTGGCTGGAAAGCCTGGCTGTACCGGATGAGACCTATATCCTTCCGATCCTCTCTGCTGCTTCCACCTTCATCATTTCCTGGCAGACCACCCCGAAGGACGCACCGAGCAACCAGAAGACCATGCTGCTCATGATGCCTGTCATGATCGGCTGGATGTCCCTGAACTTCCCGAGCGGCCTTGTCATTTACTGGATCGTCTGCAACCTGTACCAGCTCGTCCAGCAGACCATCATGTACTGGGGCGAAATGAAGGAACGCATCGGCGGCAAATCTTCCAAAGGGACACTCACCGTCCATGGAGAGAACCAGCCGAAAGCGGAAGTAAAGAAGAAAAAAATCATCCGCAAGAAAGTCATCAAGAAAGTCGTGAAGAAGCCTGCGGATGCACCGAAAGACGAAAACAAAGAAGCCTCTCCTGAAAAAGCAGAAGCTCCTAAAGAAGTAAAAGAACCAGCCAGCGATGAAAAGCCGGCTAAGGCAGAAGCACCTGCTAAGAGCACCGGGGAGGCTGATGAAAAATGAGAACAGTCAGAATCACAGCAAAAACCATCGAAGCCGCTGTTGCGGAAGGCTTGGAAAAGCTCGGCATCAGCCGCGAAGAAGCTGTCGTCCATGTCGTCGAGCAGCCCTCGAGCGGACTCTTCGGCCTCATCCACAAGAAGATGGCTGTCGTAGATATTTCCGCACCGGATGAAGAAGTGCCGGAAGACACTGCCACAGAAGCAGCTCCTGCCGAAGAAGCACCGGCGGCAGAAATCCCTGCCGAAGAAGCGAAGGAAGAAACGCCGGCCGAAGTACCACAGGCAGAAGAAGCTGCCGAAGAAGTGAAGGAAGAAGCGCCGGCAGAAGAGAAGAAAGCCGAGCGTGAAGAGCCGACTTTCGACCCGGAAGAACAGAAAAAGGTCGCGGAAGAAGCAAAGACATTCCTTGCGGGCGTCTTTGCCGGTATGCACCTTGCTGTCACCATGGAATGCCGCATGACCGAAGAACGGATCATGATCAACCTCGTGGGCGATGGCCTTGGCATCTTGATCGGCAAGCACGGACAGACACTGGATGCGCTCCAGTACCTGACGAACCTGGCCGCCGGGAAATCCTTCCGTCATCACTACTTCATTCTGCTTGACGTCGAAAACTACAGAGAGCGCCGCCAGGATACCCTGGAAGCCCTCGCCAGACGCCTCGCAGGCAAGGTGAAGCGCACGGGCGAAGAAGTCCGCCTCGAACCGATGGCTGCCGGCGAACGCCGCATCATCCATCTGGCCCTGCAGGACGACCACGCCGTCTCCACCGATTCCGAAGGCGAAGCACCGTACAGATACGTTGTCATTCGTCCGAAGGACTGAGTAACATAAAAAAGCAGCCGCGAGGCTGCTTTTTTGCATGATTTTCATTGATTCTACTGTCACGCGATACGCTACGAAAAAGTGAGGAGTGAGGAATGAGGAGTGAGGAGTGGTGGAAGGGACACACGATTCATAAAGCGCCCCAATACCCCTGTTTTATAGGATGCTTCGTGTACGACTCATAAAAATTCCGCGGCGCTTTATTATTTGAGCGCCGCACCTTCATTCCTAATTCCTCACTCCTCACTCCTAACTTAGGCGAAGCGGTTCGCGAAGTGTTTGGAATCCTGTGAAGCGACGTTCGCTCACCAGTCAATCCACGTCAGCGCCTTTTCCAGTTCATAGAATGATTTCCCATCCCAGAGGATGTCTTCGGTGAGGTGATTCAGGACATCTTCTGCATCCTCCGACTCGTAGTGATAGACAAGCTCCATGAAGTCTTCGAAAGGCTCCCTCGTGAAGCGGTACTTCTCGATGCTGATCCGATACGCATGCCGCCCCGCGTGGTACTTCAGCCCCGAGAAACGGTACACGAAACTTCTGTGACGGACAGAGGCCTCTCCGTCATTCATATAATCGATAAATTCATCTGCGTCTCCGCCGTGCATAGTGGTTCTCCTTTTTGAATATATGATTCTCCTTATTATACCTTGTAAAACTCTATGAAATCAAAAAAATTCGAGCGGGATCGGGAAATTTTTTGATCTCATGGAGCTTTTTCTTGAGCGGTAAAAGGCTTTTCACGAAATCGTATGCGAAACGATGAGGAGGGGATCGATTCTTTTCAAACATCCACCTTGCCATCTATGCTATAATAAGTTGGTTATAGGAGAGCGAACGCCCTGTACCCCGAAGCGGCTCGTCCGGCTTTTTCCTATCCGTGCGCCAAGGCGCACTACGAAATACCTATCTCAGTTGTCATCTGAACACCAACTATAAAAAACAGGAGGCAAGATGAAAAAAGCTATTATACTCTCCAGCGGCGGTGTGGACTCGACCACCTGCGTCTCGCTGGCGGTAGACAGACTGGGAGCAGAGAACGTCGTGACTGCTTCTATTTTTTATGGGCAGAAACATCAGAAAGAAATCCTTGCGGCACGCAAGGTCGCAGAGTACTACCATGTACGGCACTACGAATTCGATTTATCTGCCATTTTCCAGTATTCGAACTGCTCCCTCCTCGCGGGTTCCACAGAAGAAATCGTCCACGAGAGCTACGCGGAGCAGATCGCCAAGAACGGGGAGGGCAAGGTCTCGACCTATGTGCCCTTCCGCAATGGTCTCATGCTCTCGACAGCGGCATCGCTCGCGGCGAGCCTCTTTGAGGAGGATGAGGTCGATATTTACATCGGCGCGCACGCAGACGATGCAGCGGGCGATGCCTATGCCGACTGCAGCGAGCCCTTCCTGAAAGCGATGGGCGATGCTGTCTCCATCGGTACCTATGGCAAGGTACATCTGGTCTTCCCCTTCGCGGAAATGAATAAAGCCGGCGTTGTGGCGACCGGCCTTGCTCTCCATACGCCCTATGAGCTCACATGGAGCTGCTATGAGGGCGGGGAGAAGCCCTGCGGCACATGCGGCACATGCATCGACAGGGCAGCCGCCTTCGCGGCAAATGGTGTCAAGGATCCGGCGCTGGAAAATTAGTGGCTAGGGATTAGGGATTAGGAGTGACTGGTGACTGAAATGCCATCTTCGGGCATTTCTAATTTCTCATTCAAGTGAGCTTTTCAAACGTAATCAAAGGGCAGCACGCCCTATGGGCTAACTACCTATTTATATAAGGACGACTATCTATGTTTACAGTAACGAAACGAATCGAAGTATCCGGTGCGCATTTCCTGCATCTGGACTATGAAAGCAAGTGTACGAATCTCCATGGACACAACTGGATCATTACGGTCACGGTGCAGAATGACACGCTCGACCACAATGGCATGGTCGTAGATTTCTCCAAGATCAAGGAGATCGTGAACCAGTTCGACCACCATGTCATCAATGATGTTTTGGAAGGACTGAATCCGACGGCGGAGAACATAGCGAAGTGGCTTTGCGACCGCATTCCTCACTGCATCCGCGTGTCGGTGCAGGAGACGGAAGGGAATGTAGCAACGTATGAAAAAGACTGAAGCGTACCGCTATGATGACGGGCTCTTCCACGTGACGGAGATCTTCGACAGCATCGACGGCGAAGGGAAACGCACGGGCCTCATGGCGATCTTTGTGCGCCTTGCGGGCTGCAACCTGCGCTGCAGCTACTGCGATACTGCGTACTCGCTCTCGCTCGCGGATACCGCCGAAGCGCTGACGGAAGAGGAGCTTCTATCCCGCATCCATGCCTTCCCATGGAAGAAGATCACGCTGACGGGCGGCGAGCCGATGCTCCATCCCATTTTGCACCTGTGCGAAGTCCTTGGCAAAGAGGGCTATGAGGTGAATATCGAGACGAATGGTGCGGTGCATCTGTTTCGAGAGCGGCCGCAGGGGACATTCTACACCATGGACTTCAAGTGCAGCGGAAGCGGCATGAAGGAGCGGATGCGGGAAGAGAATTTCCCGCGCCTTGGAAAAGAGGATGTGCTGAAATTCGTCGTGAGCTCTAAAGCCGACATGGATGAGATGAAGGCGATCATCGCCGCGCATTTCCACAAGGGCGAAGCCCCGGCCTTTTATGTGAGCCCGGTGTGGGGACGCATCGCCCCTGCCGACCTGGTGGAGTATGTCAGACGAGAGAGATTGAGTGATGTCCGGGTCCAGGTGCAACTGCACAAGATCATCTGGGATCCAGAGAGGAGAGGCGTATAATGGTCGATCAGAAGAAATTGGAAGAAGCGGCGCGGCTCATCATCGAGGCTGTCGGCGATGATCCCACACGCGAAGGCCTCGTCGAGACCCCGAAACGCTTTGCGGACATGATGGCGGAGCAGTTTGCTTATAATGCGGTATCTAATGAAGATATCGCCCGGGAATTTGAAAAGACCTTCGAAACGCCGGAGAGCGATATGGTCGTGGTGAAAGACATCGACATCTTTTCCCACTGCGAGCATCACATCGCACTGATGTACAATATGAAGGTCGCGGTCGGCTATATCCCGCGCGGCCGCGTCATCGGTCTTTCGAAGATCGCCCGCATCGCAGATGCTGTCTCGAAGCGTTTTCAGCTGCAGGAACGCATCGGTACGGACATCCGCGATATCATGCGTCTCGTGACACATGCCGATGACGTCATCGTATTCATCGAAGGGGAACACTCCTGCATGACCGCCCGCGGCATCAAGAAGCCGGGGACAAAGACACGGACGCTGGCGTCCTCCGGTGCTTTTAAGACGGACAGCGCGCTCAGAAAAGAATTCTTGGAAATGGTGAAATAGAAGCCCATAGAAGCCCAAAAGGGGCTGTGAAGAAATGAATCCTCATTTCTTCACAGCCCCTTTTTACTTTGCTTTCATTTGGTTCAAGGTTCAGGGTTCAAGGTTCAGGACTCTCGTGGCGGCTTCGCCGCCTTTTTTAGAAGATGGTATTCTCGTATCGCAGCCTTCCCCTATAGGGGAAGGTGCCCGAAAGGGGCGGATAGGGTGACTATGGCATGAAAGACAGCTGGGATAAGGTTTCCCGGTCATTCCTATGAGAGCTGCAAGTCCCCCGTGGCAGATGGAACGCGAAAATGAGATGATCGTTATTTCACATCGCCTTTTTTGATATAAAAATGGAGAACGCAGGGAAGGATGCGGTCATGCCTGAACGGCAAGGCGGTGCATGTCCTAGCGGAGGCTCGTGGTCCATCCTCCCTCGCAGAGGACGAAGAAGAGGAGCAGTGAGACGAAGATGGCGATGCAGGCAGGGAGATGGTAACTGGTATAGAAGGGATCTTCTTCTTTCTTGACAGCCTGATAGGGCATGGCGTGCATGACCTCGTAGAACTCATCGGGAATGAGGCCTTTGCAAAAATCCGCAAGGAACTGTGCATAGCGGAGCGTTTCCTGACTGAAGAAATAAAAGATCGGTGTGTAGAGCGGTACATGATTCTTTTCGGAAAGGATGGTGAGACAGCTCGTGATGATGCTTTTCAGCCGCTGATTCCGTTCCAGCGGCTTTTCTTCCATTTGGGTCGAAACGGCATTGAAGATATTGTAGAAATGGTCCATTTCCTCTGCCCGGTATCGCGTATCCAGATCCGGCGGGAGGAAGGACTGGTCGCCGACCGCACGCCCCGGGTCTGCCTCTTCCCGGAAGAAGGCAGGGAAGGCATCCTCGATCTGATGAATGCCTTCGAAAATATGAAGGAGCGGGGTGTAGTCTTTCGCATAGTCCTTCAGGATATACTTGGCGATGTAGAGGCGAAAGACGATGTAGTCTGAGAGGAAGGCGCACCAGTTGTCCCGATCACGGTCGTGCATCAGGATTTTCTTCTCCTTCACGAATTTTCGGAAGATCACATGAAGTCCGTAGCTTCCCTGCGGCTGGCTGGTATAGGAAAAAAGCGCCCGCCGGCAGAGAGTGATGCCCATACTGGTGAGGTACTGTGAATGATCCATGGCGAGGCTCCTTTCAGTGAGTGTTAGTCCGTTGGGCGGGGCGTCCACTGATTCTGAATGAAAACTTTGCGCGAATGAGGAATGAGGAATTAGGAATTAGGAATGAAGGTGGCGGCTTCGCCGCGAATATATATGTGTGATGTCCGGAAGTAGCATTCAAGTCACCAGTCGTTGTTTTCTCATTTGAATCCGGCTTCCAAGATGTGCTATACTGTAAGAAATGGCAGGTACCATGCAGCGTGTCGTGACGCCGGTGCCTCTCCATGTATAAGGATGAGAAAGGCCGGTCACTGACAGAAGCAAGTCACTCGATGGTGGCGGCTTTTTTCATGTCAGGTAAACAGGATTACTTGAAGATGCTGACCAGAAGGGTAGCGAAAGCAATCAGAAGATACAAGATCTCAAATCTGCTCATGATACTCAGCCTCCCTCCGTATGAAATAGAGGGACACCAAGCCGCTGCAAGATACCTTTCTGTATTATAGCACAGGCGATGAGTGAAACAAGAAAAGGCGATACGAGAATACCATCTTCTAAAAAAAGGCGGCGAAGCCGCCACCTGAACCCTGAACCCTGAACCCTGAACCTTGAACCTTGAACCTTGAACCTTGAACCCTGAACCAAATGAAAGCAAAGTAAAACGGGGCTGTGAAGAAATGAGGATTCATTTCTTCACAGCCCCGTTTTATTTTGAGGAAATGGGGAATCCCATCCCTTGTCAGGCGAACATGAAGAGGAATCCGGTCATGATGCCGGCGATGAGGGTGAGGGACGGGTAGATGTGTTCATAGTTTTCACGGGAGAAGACGGAGTGGTGCGTATGGACGAGCGTCTTTCCGTGTGCTTTGTGATGGACGCTCTCCGGCGTCATTTCAGATAGACGGAGAGAGAGGGCGCGCATGAAAGCCCGGGTTTCTTCCATGAGATGACGGAGCAGGGAAGGATTTGGGACGAAGTTGATTTCCTTGGCCATCGCCAAAAGAGAGCTTTCGATGGAAGAGGTGAGGCGCGCTTCGCGATCCCCCGTGACGCAGGCTTTTTCAATGGCAGCGTAGCACTGGAACATCGTTTCCACATGTGCTTTCGTCAGCTTTTCTACATAGCAGCCAAGAAGCAGGTAGGACCCGTTCAGATCATGCTCGAGGGCGAGCATTTTGAGCGCAGAGGGCAGGGAAGACAGCGTGCCGGAAAGACCTTTCAGGATCGCATCCGTGCAGCCGAAGCCGCTCTTGTGGTGACGGATCATGCAGCGGGCAATGTAGAGACGGTACAGGGTATACTCAAAGGAGAGAGACTGTAGTGCATCCTGTTCTGCCAGAGACAATTCTTTCTGGCCTGCAAGGACGGCGCGCTCGATATCATTCACCAGCGAGCCGGTGGAAGCTTTACTGTATGTTTTCATCGCATAGTCTAAAAGCCGCGAGCCTTCATATTCCAGGTAGTCCAGATTGTTCATGGCGGATCCTCCCTCATCACAACAGGGAATGCTTTGCATGATTTCATTATAGAAGAATTCATAAATGATAGCCAATTAAAAATATTTATGATGACTTGCAGATTATCCTTTGCATCTTACCGGCGATAACATGCATCTTGCGGGAGGCTTCCGCCCGTTTTCGGGCCGCTGCACTTGCTTTTCCCGCGCCCCTCTAGCCAAAATCTCTGCCATCCTGTACTATAAAGAGAAATCCAGGAGGGCATATGACAGCGAAAAGAATCTCAATCACCATGAAAATACAGATGACCCGAGACGGCCGCCTTTCCGCCGTGATGGAAGAAGAGCGCCGGCGCGAAGTGATCGCCTCATACTCGCAGCTGCTCTGCGGCGCCTTTGACATCGCAGGCGAGCATGAAGCAGAAGTCGTGGAGACGATGGCGCGGATCGCGACTGGCCGCACAAAGGACGAGCTGAAGGAAATGGCAGAAAATGCCTCAAGCGGCGTATCATCCTTGTGACAGCCAATCATGGCTGCCCCGGCTTTGCGGGTTCTATTGCTTCTGCTCGCCGGCTTTCCCTAAAGGGGGCTGGCGGCATTTCAGCGCAATATAAAGAAGGGGCCATGTGCGAAAGCAGCATTCAGTCCCCAGTCACTAGTCACTAGTCCCCCCTGTTTTCTTGGAGATACCTATGGAGATATTTACGATAAAAAAATCTGAAGAAGGCAAGCGCTTGGACCAGTTTCTGATGGAGAAGAAGCACTGGCCGCGTGCCTTTTTCATGAAAGCTCTTCGCACGAAGAAAATCAAAGTGAATGGCAGGAAGGAAGAGGCGGCCTACCGGCTCACTGCCGGTGACGAAGTCCGCTCCTTTGTGCTGGAAAAGAACGATGCGCCGCGCCCTGTCCGCATCCTTTACGAAGATAAGAATCTCCTCGTCGTCTACAAGCCTTCGGGCGTTTTGACGCTAGACGTCACGGGGAAAGAAAAGGATACCATGCTCTCGCGCGTCTCTGCCGCCCTCATGCAGCAGGGCGGCAAGGCTGCCTACCCCGTGCATCGCATCGATTTCAATACCGAAGGGCTTCTTCTTTTTGCCAAGACAGAAGAAATTCGTGACCTCCTTGGCTGTCTCATCCGTGACCGCAAGATCCGCAAGTCCTATCTCGCGGTCGTCCTTGGGAAGATCGAGCCGGGACGCGGGACGCTCACCCACCAGATCTTCAAGGATGCGAAAAAGAATCAGGTCTTCGTCACGGACGAGCCCGTGAAGGGATCGAAGACGGCCATCACTGAGTACGAACGTCTCGCGTACAGGAGCGGTCTTTCCCTCGTGAAGTGTCACCTCATCACCGGCCGTACCCATCAGATCCGCAGCCAGATGGCGCATGTCGGGCATCCGCTTTTGGGTGATGACAAGTACGGCGTGAAGACGACGAACCGCAGCTACAAGGAAAAACGCCAGCTTCTCTGCTCGGCTGAGATCTCCTGCGATTTCGGGAAAGAGGCAGGGCCTCTCGCCTACCTCGCCGGAACCCGGTGGAGCGTGGGGGACGTGGGATTTGTAAAGAAATACTTCGGGGGACAGTGATGGGCATTTCTCTTTGATTGATTCTTACGGCACACTTTAAAATAAATATATGGTAACGCACAAGACGGATGAATTGTGGATGGATTCATCCGCTTTTTTCATGCTATGATACAAGCAGAACGAAATGTATCTTATCCGCATGAGCGTATCATAGCAGGATGCCTATGCGGTAATGCAGAGAGTGTATGGTAAAGGACAGAGAGGTGGAGATCATGGAAAAATTATACGAAGTATTCCTGGATAACTGGGAAAAGCACGCACCGGATTTTTTACTCTTCTTATGGGGGGCAGGGATCTTCAAGCTCCCTGGCAGTGGAAATGAGCCTTTCGGTATGGAATGAGAAAAAAGCTCGATGAAAGATAGGGGAATCTTTCATCGAGCTTTTTTATTGCGCAGAAAGGTTGAAAGCAGGGATGAGCGACCAGGGACTGGTGACTTGTGACTAGGGATTAGTGGCTAGGGATTAGGAGCCTCGAGTGACTAGTGACTGGTGACTTGAATACCGCCTTCGGGCATCGCCACTATTTATACTCCGCGGCGCTTCTGATTTTTAAGCGCCGCACCAACCCCTTTGAACCTCTTGAACCTATAGAACCCGCTGAACCTCTTTCGCAAGCAATCAATGGACGCCCCGCCCCAGGGGCTAACCTTGGCATACCGTTTCCATAAATAAAAAGCGAGAACTGAATCGCCTTGGGAAATCAAAATGAGTTGAGAGTTTAGAAAAGGAGTTTGGGCGATCCAGCTCTCTGTATATAGGATACCAAATGGACGGGACAGATGATGTCAATGTGGAAAATTTCTTTGAAAAATTTTCAAAATCATTGCGTGTGAGATGATCCTTTTCATGTATCATCAGCGTTTCCCTAGGGAAACGCCGGTATTCGCGGAGTGACAGGCTTCCCATTTTCCCCTCACGTTCATATACACCGTTTCACTGCCGATGAAAAAGATTTCTCGCTATCGCTCGAAATGACAGGCGAGGAAGGTGGCTCACCACACATCGTCTTTCATACAGTTCCCCATTCCCTAGTCACCAGTCACCAGCCACCAGTCACCAGTCCCTACTCTCTCACCTTCACATACTCTTCCCCATCCTCATCGATGACGGCTTTCCCGCCCGTGAGGTCTGTCAGGAATTTCAGATGCGTCTTCGCTTCTTCGGGAAGGGTGAGGAAGGTCACCCGCACCTCGTCGGTGAAGGCACGATCCAGGACGCGTATGTCTTTGTCTTTGATGTAATTTTCAAAGCCGCCGACCGCGGTGTAGGGGAGGGTCACGGTATAGCGGGCATACGGCGTGTAGGTGACGATGGGGGCCGCTTTCACGGCATCGGAGAGCGCACCGCTGTAAGCCCTTGTGAGGCCGCCTGCGCCGAGCTTGATGCCGCCGAAGTAGCGGGTGACGACCGCGAGTACATTCGTGAGCTTTCGCATCTGGAGCACATGGAGCATGGGGTGTCCCGCCGTACCCTGCGGCTCGCCGTCATCGCCCGACTTCTCAAGGATGCGCTCTGTACCGATGCGCCAAGCATAGCAGTTGTGCGTGGCGTCTTTGTATTTCTTCCTGAAATCAGCGAGTGCCTGCTGTGCGTCTTCTTCTGAGTTGACAGGCAGGATGTGCGTGATAAAGATCGATTTCTTGATTTCCATATCCTGCCGATAGAGCTCGGCAGGCGCAGCGTAGGGGATAAGCATGATGGAGCCTCATATGTGTAAGTGAATAGGAATTAGAATCTAGTACCGGCTTTATTGTATCAAAAATACGCCAAAGCACCAAATGCTTCACAAAAAAACGATAGCGGAGAGCTATCGTTGAAAGGGTTCAGGGTTCAGGGTTCAGGGTTCAGGGTTCAGCAGGTTCAGCAGGTTCAGCAGGTTCAGCAGGTTCTATAGGTTCAATGGGGGGTGGTGCGGCGCATAAAAATAGGGAAGCGCCGCGAAGTATAAATACTGACAATGCCCGAAGACCGGAGGACAGAAGCTAGAAGTCAGATATCAGAAGCCAGAAGCCAGAAGCCAGAAGCCAGAAGCCAGAAGCCAGAAGCCAGAAGCCAGAAGCCAGAAGTCAGAAGTCTGAAGTCTAACGTCTGAAGTCTAACGTCTAACGTCTAACGTCTAATCCCTAATCCCTAATCCCTAGTCACCAGTCCCTAGTCCCTAGTCACCAGTCCCTAGTCCCTAGTCACCAGTCACCAGTCACCAGTCACCAGTCACCAGTCACCAGTCACCAGTCACCAGTCACTCTCATCCCCTAAGCCCCTGCGACGAGTGCCCGCCAGCCTTTGTGTTCTAGGCGGTAGAGGAGGACGGTCGCGCAGGAGGCGCGGATGATCTGATCGAGGAGGAGCGCACACCAGCAGCCGATGAGTCCAAGGTCCAGCACATAGAGGAAGAAGGCGGTCATGAGCGGGCGCAGGAAGGTGATGGAGAGGAAAGAGTAGCCAGCCACCTGTGCGGCCTTGCCCGAGCCGCGCAGAATGCCCGCCGAGAGGATCGCGTGTGCTTCCGGGAAGCTCACGACTGCGACGAAGATCATGATGACAGAGGCGATTTCCAGAGAGGAGGCATCATTCGAGTACAGCGAGAAAATGTCTGCGCGGAAGAAGAGGATCGCCGCGCATACGATGGCCGAGAGGATGAGGCTCCATTTGAGACCGCATTTCTTGTAGCCGTGCCAGTCTTCTTCGCTGCCCTTGCCGCAGGACTGCCCCGCCATGACCATGCTCGCCTTGCCGAAGCCCATGATGAAGTCATAGTAGACGTCACAGATATTCATGCAGATGCTGTGTACGGCGAAGGGGATCGTGCCGAGTCCTGCCGCCATGCGGCCGAAGAGCACCATGCCCACGCGTTCACTGCCCTGTTCCGAAAGAATGCTGAGAAGGATCGGCATGATGCGGCGGAAGTACGCACGGTCAGGAAGGTAGCTTCCGCCGGAGAAGAAAGATTCATTTTTCAAAATCCACGCGGTCCATGCGAGTGTGAAGAGCGTACTCGCGAGCGTACCGATGGCTGCGCCCGTCACGCCGAGGGAGGGGATCGGGCCGAAACCGAAGATCAGGAGTGCATTCAGCGCAAGGTTCACCACATTGCCGCAGACATTCGTCTTCATAATGACGCTCGTGCGTCCGTAGCCCAGCTGCACCGCCTGCAGGATGAGTGTGAGCGAGGTCACGTAGACCGAGGCAAGCGCGATGGAGCCATACGCCATGGCTTCTGCCATGTACTCATCATTCGCGCCCATGAGGTAGAAGATGTCATCCAGGAAAATATAAAAGAGGATGTGCAAAAGACCCATGAAGATCGCACAGAGCGTGAGCGATTTCTTCATGATATCCGCCGAGCCTGCCGTGTCGCCGGCTCCTGCCTTCTTGGAAACGAGCAGTGTCACCGAAGAGGCGAGAGAGCGGGAGAAGCAGAGCAGGATGAGACGCGGCTGCAGGAAAATGCTGACAGCTGCGATGGACAAAGCTCCCAGTGCGCCGACCATGATGAGGTCGGTCGAGGCGAGGAGGATCATGAAGAGCCCTTCCAGTGCGGCAGGCAGTGCGATCTTGAAGTAGTTTCTGTCGTAAGTATGCATGAGAGTCCCTATTAGAATTTTTTGAAATGAAAATCACTACATTAGAAAATTCTTTTATATTTTATATAAAGAAGCAGGGAAAAGCAAGGCGAAGAGAAGAAAAAATGGCTTAGGCGCGCCGAACTTTAAAAATTCAAGTGGGGGGAGTGACTGGTGACTCGTGACTGGTAGCTAGGGATTGGTGGCTAGGGATTAGGTTTGCGATACGAGAAAACCGCTAGTCTCAAAACTCCGCGGCGCTTCTGATTTTTATGCGCCACACCACTCCCTTTGAACCCTCTGAACCTGTAGAACCCGCTCCCCCTCTTTCGCATGTAATCAAAGGACGGCGCGCCCCACGGGCTAACTCTGAAGTTTGAAAGCAGGAATGAGTAGCTAGGGATTAGGAGCTTCGAGTGACTAGTGACTGGTGACTAAATGCCACTTTCGGGCATCGCCACTATCTATACTCTGCGGTGTTTCCATATTTTTATGCGCCGCACCAGCACTCCTCACTCCTAACTCCTCACTCCTAACTGGCGAGCAAAGCTTTCATCCACAATCAGTGGACGAGCCGCCCCATAGGCTAACCCTGAACCCCTTTTCCCTTCCCTTGCGCCGCGCACCCCATTCGTTTAAAATAAGAACTAAATGATCAGGAGGGTACATGATTTTTATGATGACAGAAAAGAAAAAGCTCTACCTCTCGCTTTTCGGCATCTTTTTCGTGATCTTTATCCTGAACAGTTTCATGGTACGCAGCGCGGGGGATGACTACGTGTACTCCTTTATGTGGGAAGGACACTCGATGTACGAGCCGCTGTCAGCGGACGCGCGGCGCATCGCGAGCTTCTCGGATATTGCGGTGTCTGCGTGGTCGTACTTCCTGACGTGGGGTGGACGCATTGTCGCGCAGTCGATGGCGATGTTTTTCCTCTGGATGCCGCGAGGCGTCTTCAATGTGGCCATCGCGCTCACAGTGGTGCTCCTCGTCCTCCTCATGCAGTGGACGGCACGCGGCGGGAAAGTCACGATGGATCTTCCTGCGAAGAGCGTCCTTATCACCGGCTTCTTTCTCTGGGCATTTCAGGCGAATTTTTGCGGCATCTTCATCTGGCTGGACGGCTCGTGCAATTATCTCTGGCCGATGGTTTTTCTTCTGGCGTGGCTGCTGCCTTACATCCGGCATTACATGACGGATGGGGAAGCGCGCTATGGAGGCTGGCTCTCGCCGCTCCTCTTCCTTCTGGGGCTTCTTGCCGGGAACGGAAATGAAAATACGCTCTGTTGGATCGGGCTTTTCGGACTGTTTTATCTCTATCACATATATAAGAAAGGAGAGATGCAGCTCTGGATGCTGACGGGCTTCCTCGGGCTCTCCATCGGCTATGGGATCCTCATGCTGGCGCCGGGAAATCTGGTGCGCATGGAAGAGAGCGGAGAGAGCTTCCGGCTCTTCCAGTTCTCTGTCAAAGCCTTCGTGGCGATCTGGTTTCATACGCTGCTGCTCTCGCCCTTCTATTTCTACCTGATGAAAGCCTTTCGGAAGAGGAGAGCGCTCTGTGCTTTTTCCGGCGGCAGGAAATATGTCCGTCTCTCGCTCTGGTTTCTATCGGCGAGCCTACTCTTTGAGATCATCATGTGCCTCTCGCCGGAATTTCCCTTCCGCAGCCTTTTCCCGAGCACCATCTTCTGCCTGACGGCGGCGCTCCTCATGCAGCACGCCGCTGATCGCGCCGGCGCATCGCCGGTCCGTTTGCCGGGGGCTGGGGTGATGAAGCGGCTGGCCACCCTCTACTTCGCCTTCACCTTCGCCATGACCTTCTGGATATTTGTGGAAAATGCCAGATGGTTTGACCGCTGGCTCGGAGAGGCTGAGGCCATGCGCGGGACACCGGCTATCCTCTCTATCACCGAGCGACCGCCGTATGAGGAGGAGCTGTGGACGTACCTTACAGGCTTTCACCATTACGCCGTGGGATTGAAATCTGATCCAGCACATTGGGGCAATGCTGCGATGGCGCGTTTCTATGACATCGGCGGCGTGACGATGGCGGAGAAGAAGTGACGGCTTCCTTCTTAAAGGATCTGTACACGATGCATTTTGGACAAGCATGAATAGAAAATTCTTAATATATAGAATTTCTAAAATCGATGTGATAGAATTAAACAAGCATGTACTAAAGGCTTTGCAATAACGGAAAAACAAAAGCTCCTTCGCACCGGCGGGGAGTGAAATAGAAGGGTATCCCGAGAAGAGGGGGTCACATGAAACTAGCAGACAAACTGGCCAAGACCGCAGGGAAGATGTCGCCTAGGAAGCTCATCCTTCTCTGCGCTTTCTTTGCGCTCATGATCTTCATCATCCTGTACAGCACACTGTCTTCCTTCGAAGACAAGAAAGAAGAAAAGACACCGGAGGCAGTGGGCGTCGCCGTCATCGAAGCAGCGACGGATATTTCGCCGCGGACGGTCATCACGGATGATATGCTGAAAGCCTCTGTAGTACCGGAAAGTCTGCTCCCGCCGGGGGCTTTGACAGACAAGAAGCTCATCGTCGGGCATAAGGCTGGCGTCACCATCCTTGCTGGCGATGTCGTCACCAGGCGAAAACTCGATGTGTCGGCAGCCGCCGGTTTTCAGGGGCTCATCCCGGATGGGATGCGCGCGCTGTCTTTTGGCATCAATGACATTTCCGGCGTCTCCGGCTTTGCGAAGCCCGGCGACCATGTGGATATCCTCCTGATCTCCAGTCAGGACGGGAAGAACCGCGTCACTTCGAAGATGCTGCTCCGTGATGTCCTGCTGCTTGCCATCAATAAGTCCAGCATGGGTCAGGGCTACGTCGCACCGAAGAAGGATGACAAAGACGGAAAAGATGAATCGAATGGAAATAAAATGCCGACCGCGCCGCGTCGCACGGATACGTCCTCGATGGGGACGCCCGCTGTCGCGACGGTCGCTCTCTCGCCCTATGATGCGGCGAAACTCACCGCATCCCTGCAGGTCGGACAGGTACAGCTGATGCTGCGTCCGGCAGACGGGGCGGCTGAGACAGAATCGGTCGCCTACTATGTGATCCCGCTGCCGAAGCCGGATTCGCAGCCGCCGGCCGCTCCGTCCTATGCGCCATACCCTCCGCAGGGCGCGCCCCAGCCGCAGGTGGAGATCAGCGGGGGACAGACCGGCACCGCCGGCAGTGGTATCGAAGTCATTCGTGGTACAAGCGTAACGAGGGGGCAGTAAGATGAACGGAATGAAAAAAAGAATCGGACTCCTCCTCGCTGCTGCGATGCTCTCCTTCGGAAGCGCCTGCGCTGCTGAACCTGTCGAGGTGTCCCTGAATGAATCGAAATACATGGCCGCTTCCGGCATCACACGTCTTGCCGTCGGAAATCCTGCCATCGCCGACGTACAGCTTCTCTCTTCAGGAGATTTCCTCCTCGTCGGGAAGAAAGCAGGGACGACATCCCTCATCGTCTGGTCAGATGGCGGACGGCGCACCGAGTACACCGTGTACGTCGCAGGCAATGACCGCGGCATGTCGAGCGCCATTCAGGACGCTATCGGCTATCCGAAGGTCCATGTGCAGATGATCAAGGACCGCGTGATGCTTCGCGGCAAGGTCGAGAACCAGTATGAGCACGACACCGCACTGAAGATCGCCGGCCTCTACACCGGCGGCGATGGCTCCGGCGTGATCGATCTCCTCGAGATGGAGCATCCGAGCCAGATCCGCCTCGAGGCGCAGATCATAGAGATCAATTCGGACTACACCAAGAACCTCGGCATCCAGTACTGGTCGCAGACCCCGGGGGCGAGCAGCAGCTCTGGCAGTAGTTCGAATAATCCCAATAACGACATCACCGTAGGCACCGCAGGCCTCTTCTACGGCGGCGAAGATTTCTCCTCCTCCAGAAAACACGGCGGCTGGCTGGGCTCTCATGTCGCAAATGTGAATGTGACCCTGCAGGCGCTCATCAATGAAGGAAAGGCGCGCATCCTCTCCCGCCCGTCCATCACGACGATGTCCGGAAAGACCGCAAACATCCTGATCGGCGGACGCATCCCGATTCCTGTCTCGGATGGCAATGGCAATGTATCCATCGACTGGCATGAATACGGCGTGAAGCTCAATATCGAGCCAGTCGTCGACTCGGAAGACAAGATCACCTCGAAGGTCCATGCTGAAGTATCGACGCTGGACTACAGCCATGGCGTCAAGATCGACTCCTTCAGCGTACCGGGCATCGCGACCCGCGAGGCCGAGTCCGAAGTCAATGTCCGCTCCGGCATGACCATGGCGATCGGCGGCCTCATTAATTCCGAAGATGCGAAAATCGTATCGAAGATCCCGCTCTTGGGAGATCTTCCCATCATCGGGCGTTTCTTCCGTCATACATCGAATACTCGCGACAAGCGCGAACTTATTATCCTCATCACACCGACCCTCGTTGCAGACGATACCCCTGCGCCGATGAGCCAGCGCATGAAGAAAAGCTATGAGGAAATCGAGCGCGCCGCAAGAAACCGTGAGCTTGTAGAGACGAGAAAGCCCGTTCCGCAGGGGACAGACACCGAGGAGCGTGACCTCTGGGGCGAAAAGCCCGGAGACGATGACACCATCATCCTCGAAGAAAAAGCCCCGGCCAAGACGCGGTCCTACCTCTTGAAGACCACGGACATTCACGGCGAGCCGATCCTCGTCCCTATGACCGAGGAAGACTACGAGGCAGAGAAAGACCGTTTGACCGTCGCCCGTCGAGAAAAGACAAAGCCGGAGAAAAAGGCAAAGCAGGAGACTGCCCGGCCAGACGTAAAGATACAGCAGCCCACCCGCACCGCCGCTGACGCCGAAGCCCAGAGGGCAAGGATCAAGGCAGCGATGGATAGGTACTCCGGAAAGAGCACGACCTCGACAAGCAGGTAAAAGTGGTGGGTTCAAGGCTCAGGTGCGGCGCAAAAAAATATGTGACTGGTAGCTAGGGATGAGTGGCTAGGGATTAGGGATTGGGGATTAGGAGTGACTGGGATTTTTCCGGCATCGTCATCCCGAGCGCAGCCGAGGGATCTTTCTTGCACTGCGGGAATCAGCGTGTATGCGCTGAGGGGAAACGATGTCTTGGTGCTGCCTCACATCAGGCGATGAGCGTTCTGCCATAAAGATCGAGGGCTACGCTCGAAATGACGATGTGCGCGAAGCGCTATCGAAACTTCGCGGCGCTTCTATATTTTTATGCGCCGCACCACCATTTCTCATTTCTCATTTCTAATTTCTCATTCAAACGAGGCTTTCAAACGCAATCAAAGGACGTACGTCCCGTGGGCTAACCCTGAACCCTGAACCTACAACCTTCATTCTGATAAAGAGTCCTCTGAGACTTTTTATAGATTCCGTTTCTATACATTTCACGAAAAGGAGGTGAAATCATTATGATGAACAGAGCAAAACAGATGTATGACTACTATGTCAGACCTGTACTCGGCGAAAAAGGCCAGGACATGGTCGAATACGCACTGATGCTGGCGATCATCGTCGGCATTGGCTGGCTGATCTATCAGCAGAGCGGAATTCAGACTTCGATTAATCAGGTATTCAAGGATTCTGCTACCCTGATGTCTACCGCTGCAGATCAAACCGCTGCGCCTTCCGCAGGCGGCACAGGCAAATAATGGTTCAATGGTACTTGCTGCATAGCAGGTACCATCGAGAAAGGACAGCCGTGGGCTGTCCCTTCTCGATGGTATCTACTAGGGTGAATGGGTGATCGTTAGGCAGGAGCTGTCGCCGTACCCATTTCTTTCCGATTTACGCATCAAAAGCATCCCCGAAGGAGGCGTGATGTCCATGGTAGGCCGCAAAGGCACGATCATTACTGTATTCAGCACGGCGTACGCCGTGGGAAAGACGCTCATCGCCATCAATATGGCGGCAGAGCTGGCAAAGAACCGTCATACCGTCTGTCTGATCGATCTGGATCTGCAGTTCGGAGACGTGGCGAGTGCGCTCAAGCTCACGCCGGAGAAGACGATCGCAGACGCAGAGAGATCCATGCGCAAGCATCCGGATGACACCGTAGCCGCCGAGTATCTGACGCCCTTCTCTTCCGGCGGCGTCTCCTTCGATGTGATGGCGAATCCGAAGCTCCTCGAAGAGGCGTACAACCTTGACACGACGCTCATTCGTGACCTCGTCGTACAGCTCCAGCTCGAGTATGACTACCTCATCATTGATACGACATCGACCTTCAGTGCGCTCAACCTCTCCCTTATGGATCTTTCGACAGTGATCGACTTCATCGGCATCGTCGACTTCATCCCGACCATCAAGAACATGAAGCGCGGCTCGGATGCCCTGAAGGAGCTCGGCTATGATGACAATAAGATCCGCTACGTCCTGAACCGTTCGAATGCGCGCACCCGCATCAATGTCAAGGATGTCGAAGCGATCCTGGGCCACCAGTTCCACTACGTCATCCCGAACGATTTCCAAACGGCCGCCGAATCCATTAAGACCGGCGTCCCACTCGTCCTTTCGGCGAAGGACACGCCGCTTGCCAAAGGCATCCGCACCATGGTGGATACCTATGAAGAAGACCCCGCCTCGCCCCAAAAGTCACAAGAGGGCGGCTGGCTGTCGAGACTGTTCTCATAGACGTCGAAGTGAATGCGTAGGAAATCAGTCAATACCCTTGGCTCCCCATCGGGGTAATGCTATTAAGTTAAGCGGCAGAACGTTCTTGGCTCCCCATCGGGGGAGCTGCCCGAAGGGCTGAGGGGGCAGCACTACGGTATATCCCACATTGTTCGATAACCGCTAGCATGCCCCTATTGCCTTCGGCACTTCCCCCGAGGGGGGAAGCAAGACATTACGTTGCGTATCATTTCCTTCACTTAGCACCATTGCCTTCAGTGGCATATAATATGCAAGGAAAGTATTTTTACTGGAGCTATTATGAAAATTTGAGGTACTCGCTATGGTGAGATCGGCAATGGACTCGCGGTTAAAGCAATGTGCTACAAATTTGCGGAAAAATATGACAGATGAAGAGCGTAAGCTGTGGTATCTGTTCTTGCATAGATACCCCGTTAGATTTAGGCGGCAGTATCTGATCAACGGCTTTATTGCGGATTTCTATTGCAATGCTGCGAAACTGGTTATTGAGTTAGACGGATCACAACATTATTCTGATTTTGGTAAAGCTCATGACCAATGGAGAAGCCAATGCATTGAGCAGAGTGGCATACAGGTACTTCGGTTTTCAAATGGAGACATTCACGAAAGGTTTCAAGGCGTGTGTATGATGATAGATAGAGTTGTGAAAGAGCGCCTCGCTGTTTTGTGTAATGGCTATTGATAAAAATGCTTGTGAAATAAAGGAAAGCGCCGAAGCCGCTTGGCTCCCCATCGGGGGAGCTGCCCGAAGGGCTGAGGGGGCAACGTAGCGGTATTACCTGAAAGTGTTGGAATATCGATAGCATCGGACTATTCAACATGGAGCGTTATACCGCTAGCATGCCCCTATTGCCTTCGGCACTTCCCCCGGAGGGGGAAGCAAGGTGTTTACGAGATGACGGAAAGCATCGAATGCCCTTGGCTCCCCATCGGGGGAGCTGCCTGAAGGGCTGAGGGGGCTACGTAGCGGTATTGCCTGAAGATGTTGGAATATCGATAGCATCGGACTATTCAACATGGAGCGTTATACCGTTAGCATGCCCCTATTGCCTTCGGCACTTCCCCCGAAGGGGGAAGCAAGATGTTTGCGAGATGACGGAAAGCGCTGAATGCCCTTGGCTCCCCATCGGGGGAGCTGCCCGAAGGGCTGAGGGGGAAACGTAGCGGTATTGCCTAAAAGTGTTGGAATATCGATAGTATCGGACTATTCAACATGGAGTGTTATACCGTTAGCATGCCCCATCTCGCTTCGCTCGAAATGGCGTCTCACTGAATTTTAGCGTCGCTACGCTCCTAAAAATCCAGTTTGCTTGCACATATTGCCTTCGGCACTTCCCCCGAGGGGGGAAGCAAGACATTACGGCGCTAACAATTTCCTTAACTTAATAGCATTACCCGAAGGGGGAAGCAAGGTGCTTGCAAGAGGATGTTTTTTCCATAGAACCCGTTGAACCTTTTAACTGGAGGCGAATTCCATGTCTTATCGTACAGTCCTCATCGAGAACAACCGCATGATGCTTGAGCGGCTGTCGAGCGTGATCAGAAACAGCCCGGGCTTCGAGCTGTCGGCGAGGTATCAGACCGCGGGCGATGCTCTGGGGCAGATGCAGGCATTCAGCCCGAATCTGATCCTTCTGGATATCGACTGCGAGCCCAATGTCAGTCTGCTTTCCGATCTCAAGAAGAATTGCGGGCAGGCCCTGATCATCTGTCTCTCCCGCCGCTGGGACTCGGAGGCGCAGGCCAGGCTGCTGCGCGGCGGCGCGCAGGGGTATATGATCAAGCCGTTCACGCCGGATGAGCTGCAGGCGGCGGTCAGGAATGCGGACCGCGCCTCGCTGCGCTCGTCTGCGCGTGTGATCTCCTTCTTCAGCCCGAAGGGAAAGAGCGGCAAGACGACATTGATCTCCAATCTCGCCGCGAGCATCGCCAAGAGGACGGGAGAGCCTGTCGCGATCCTTGACTGTGACCTGCAGTTCGGTGATATGGCGGTCTTTTTCAATCTGAATCCGCAAACGACTCTGGTCGAAGCGGTGCGGGATATCAAGTTCCTCTCGCCGGTGACGCTGAAGTCGTACTTCATCGATGCCAGAAGGAATCTGCAGATACTTTGCGGGCCGGCAAAGCCGGATCTTGCGGAGTCTGTCACACTGGATGCGCTGACGCAGCTCATCCATATGACGCGGAGCCTCTATAGCTACGTTTTGATCGATCTGCCTTCGGGGTTTTCCGATATTTCCGCGACGGCGTGTGAGCTCTCCGATGAGACGGTCCTGATGGCGATGTACAATGGCGGCTATGAGACGATGCATATGAAGCGCGCACTGGAGATTTTCAAGGCATGGGACGACTACCGGGAGCGCGTCTATCCGCTCTTCACCCGTGTCTCGCCGTTTGACGACGCGGAGAAGGAGCGTCTCTCCAAAGAGCTGGGCTATCCTGTCGCAGCCATCATCCCGAATGAATATGTCCGTGTCTCGGAGGCGGCTGACAATGGCCGCCTCGTCGTGGACGAGGATCCTGACAGCCCCTTTGCCAAGGCCGTCGATGCACTCGCAGAGAAGATCATTAGTAAGTAGTGACTGGTGACTAGTAGCTGGGGATTAGGTATTTTTCCCCAACTGAGCAGGCTCCTGGAGAGGGGGCGCGCCAAAGGCGGCGGATAGATTCCCATAGCGTCAGCCAGACAAATGCTGTACAACCCTGATTTCCAAGAAAGGAGCAAATCATCTATGATCTTTATCATCTCGCTGTTTTGCGCCTTTCTTTTCTTTTTCATCCTGTTCTTCCTGCTCGGTCATGCGCTGAAAAAGAAACAGGTGGTGTCTGAGCGTCTGCAGCAGTATGCGGACTATCTCGATGTGAAGGAGACGGAAGAGGAGCAGATCTCGACCGGGCAGAAGCTCCGCCGTGCCTTCCGCAAGCGCATGCGAAGGGTCGGGGGAAGGAAGACCGCTTCGAAGCTCGATCTCATGATGCATCGCGCAGGACTGCCGCTGCTCGGCTTTGAAATGGTCGTGATCTCCTTCGGGGTGAGCATTCTTGCTTTTCTCATGGTGCTCTTGGTCACAGGGGAGGGCGGCGCTGCGCTGCTCTTTGCCCTCCTCGCTTTTCTTTTCCAGTGGGGCTATGTGAAATACCGGATCGACAAGCGGCTGAAGGCGTTTCTCTACCAGATGGCTGACTGTCTGACGCTGATTTCCAATTCTCTGAGGGCGGGCTTCTCCTTCCTGCAGACGATCGAGATCATTTCCAAGGAAATGAAGCCGCCCGTCAGCACGGAATTTGCCCGTGTCCTTCGCGAGACGAATCTGGGGAAGCCTTTGGACCGTGCGCTGACGGAGATGGACAGGCGTGTGGGCAGTCCTGACTTCTCTCTCATCGTCACGGCGGTGCTCATCCAGCAGCAGGTCGGCGGAAATTTGGCCGACATCATTGATATCATCCGCGATACCATCTTAGACCGCATCCGGCTGCGCGGCGAGATCAAGACACTGACCGCGCAGGGGCGTATGGCAGGCATGATCCTTGCCGCTCTTCCGATCGCGATGGGACTCTTCATGTACATCATGTCGCCGGAATATATGCGCCCGCTCCTCACGACACGCATAGGGCAGATCGCGATCGGCGTTGCTCTCGTGATGGAAGTCATAGGCTTCTTCATCATTCATAAGATCGTAGATATCAAGGTATAGAGGTTGTCGGGGTCAGGTTGATGGGTTCAGGGTTAGCCCTTGGGGCGGCTCGTCCTTTGATTCCGTTTGAATGAGAAATGAAAAATGCGAAATGGTGGTGCGGCGCCAGATCCTTCGACTCAGTTCTCACTGTTCCGCCTTTACATTATTGAACATCCGACATTTCACTCCGCTCAGGATGACGAAATGCGCCGTAAAGTATAAATTGTGGCGATGCCCGAAGGTGGCATTTCAGTCACTAGTCACTCGAGGCCACTAATCCCTAGCTACTAATCTCTAGTCACCAGTCACTCCTAATCCCCAATCCCTAATCCCCAGGCACTAGCTACCAGTCACCATTCCCACGAAAGGAGAAAGAAAGCATCATGAAACGACAAAAAGGGCAGGATATCGTCGAGTTTGCACTGCTGCTGCCGATCTTTCTCCTCGTTCTCTGCGGGATCATCTATTGCGGCTTCATGTTCGGGGATTACCAGACCGTGCAGGGCATCGTGAGAAATGCGGCACGCGAAGCGGCTGTGGTGGGGCATTATACCGAAAGCACAGATCCTTCACAGCCAATAAATAATTACAAGATCATCGCTGACAAATACAATCAAATTTTGAAAGAGCAGAAGGTCATCACGCATCTGTATGTGCCGGATGCTGCTGGCGTGCAGGTGGTTTCCACCAATGATGAAAATGAAAAGCCGGAAAACTCTGTTCATGCGAAGCTCAACTTGGAACTTACCAAGAGCGATGTATCATTTTTTAATTACCTGTCGCACTTTGCAGAACTCCCGTACTCGTATTCCGTGAGCTGTTATATGTACGATGAGACGACCGGAAAGAGCACGTAAGGCGCTCGCGTCTCGCTACCCCCCCACTATCTCCATTACACCCATCAACAAATCCCCAAGGAAGGTGAAGACTTTGAAACTTCTGGAACGTCTTGGCCGCCGTGACGGCACCGAGAAAAAAGAACAGGCCGCTATATTTGCCGGCCGGACGAACAACGCCCACGAAGAGGGATACCAGGAGCTGAAAAACGGAATTCACCGGCGTATCGTCGATGACATGACCGCTGAGCAGCAGCAGGTCTTGGACGGCAGGCATACGCGGCAGGAGGTCGAGGCGGTCATCACGCGCTATGTACAGCGTGTGGTCGAAGAGGATCCCTTTGCCGTTCCGCGCGGCGAGCGTTCGCGTCTGGTATCGGATATCTGTGATGAGATCCTGGGGCTTGGCCCGATCGAGCCATTCCTGAAGGATGATGCCGTGACGGAGATCATGATCAACGGGCCGAAGAAGATCTATGTGGAAAAGATGGGCAAGATCCATCTGACGCAAGCTCGTTTTCAGGATCAGGCACACCTGATGGCGATCATCGAGAAGATCGTGTCGCCGCTGGGCCGTCACGTCGATGAGGCATCGCCGATCGTCGATGCGCGTCTCGAAGACGGTTCTCGTGTCAATATCGTCATCCCGCCGCTTTCTCTGTCCGGACCGTGCGTGACGATCCGTAAATTCTCCCGGATACCGCTCTTGATCGAGGATCTGATCGCCTATGGCACCCTTTCGGAGCAGATGGCCTCATTCCTGCGCGCCTGTGTCAAGGCGAAGCTGAACATCATGGTCAGCGGCGGTACCGGCTCCGGTAAGACGACCACGCTGAATGTACTTTCTTCCTTCATCCCCTCCGATGAACGCATCGTCACCATCGAAGATGCCGCCGAGCTCCGCCTCGAGCAGCCGCATGTCGTGACGCTCGAGTCCCGTCCGCCGAATATAGAGGGCAAGGGGGCGGTCACGATCAGAGACCTTGTGAAGAATGCTCTCCGTATGCGCCCGGACCGCATCATCGTCGGCGAAGTCCGAAGCGGCGAGGCACTCGATATGCTGCAGGCGATGAATACCGGCCATGACGGCTCACTCACGACCGCGCATGCGAACAGTCCGCGCGATGTGCTCTCGCGTCTGGAAACGATGGTCCTTATGAGCGGCTTCGATCTGCCGGTCACGGCGATCCGCAACCAGATCTCCTCCGCACTCGATCTCATCATTCATCAGTCCCGTATTCAGGATGGTTCCCGCAAGATCACCTACATCACCGAAGTGCAGCAGATGGAAGGGAATGTGATCGTCCTGCAGGACCTTTTCCGCTACCATCAGACCGGCTTCGATGAAAACGGCAAGTCGCAGGGCTCCTTCGTGTATACAGGCCTCCAGCCGCAGTTTCTCACCAAGTTTAAGATCCACGGCGTAGATGTGCCGAAGGATCTCTTCCGCCGTGTGCCGGAAAGGGATTGGGAAGAATGAGACGGCCGCGCAGCGGCAGGCTCATTCTTGCTGAATAAAGTATGACGTGAAAGGTTCAGGGTTCAGGTTGGCGGGTTCAGGGTTGTGGTGCGGCGCAAAATAATATGGAAGCGCCGCGGAGTTTTGATAGCGCTTCGCGCCGTCGTCAGAGGGGCGTAGCCGAGAGATCTTCCTTGCAGAACGGTCAGTGTGCCGACTGCGCTATTTCAATCACCGCTTGCTCCTAATCCCTAATCCCTGGCTACTCATCCCTGCTTTCAACCTGAAGTTTGAAAGCAGAAACCGAGATTCATCTATCCCCTTCCTCTGGAAGGGGAACGCCCGAAGGGCAAGGGGTTGGCCGAGGGAGAGAAAAGCCCCAAGCCAACCTCCGCCCCTTCGGGGCACCTCCTTCCAAAGGAAGGAGGGAAAAGACAGAGCTCGGCCATCGCCCTTTTTATATTCCGCGGCGCTTCCATATTCTTATGCGCCGCACCACCACTCCTCACTCCTAACTAGAGAGCGCGAATCTCTCGTACGCAATTAAAGGGCGACCCGCGGGCGAACCCCGAACCCCGAACCCTTTTGAACCGAGGTGATACTCCATGCTTGCATTTTCTATCGCGATTGCGATTTCCTTATTTGTTTTTATCACGATGACGCTCATCGTGCTCCGGCAGTCGGACTCGCAGCGAGAGATGCAGCGGCGTCTGGATCAGTTTATGGATCTTTCTGCCGAAGAAGAGATGGTGGATCCGGACGACCTTCGAAGGATCCCCTTCCTGCAGCGTACCGTCGGCCGTATGCTGGGCGAGCTGATGGATACACTCTCCTATTTCGCTCCGGCGGCGATCCCGAAGCTCATGGAGCGGCGCATCATGCTCGCCGGCAAGCAGGGCGTATGGAAGGTCGCTCATTTTGCCGGCCTCTGGTTCCTGTGCCTCGCGTTCGGGCTCGCACTCGGCTTCTGGTATGCAGGGCGGGGCGTTTACACACCGCCGCAGTTCTTCCTCATCGTCCTTGGATGGGGATTCATGGGGGCACTGCTTCCCTTCGGCGTCCTGAATCATATCATCAAGAAACGCCAGGCTCTCATCACGCGGCAGCTGCCGGATGTGCTGGACCTTCTCGCGATCTCTGTGCAGGCAGGGCTTTCCTTCGATGCGGCGCTTCGCAAGGTCGTCGAACGCATGAAGGGCCCCTTGATCGACGAGCTCTCCCGCATGCTCCGCGATGTACGCATGGGGATGACCCGCCGCCGCTCGATGCAGTTCATGGCGAAACGCTGTGATGTGCAGGATGTGTACCTCTTCGTCATGTCCGTCACGCAGTCGGAGCGTCTCGGCGCTTCCATGTCGGATACGCTGACGATTCAGGCTGACAATATGAGAAATGTCCGCCGCCAGCGGGCGCGGACGAAGGCGATGAAGGCGCCGGTCAAGATGGTCTTCCCGCTCGTCTTCTGCATTTTCCCTGCGATCTTCGTGGTGGCGCTCCTGCCATCGCTCCTCTCTCTCATGGAAACCATGGGGAAAAAATAACTGGCAGCGTGAGCTGGCAGTTATTTTTGGTTGGCGTGGTTTGAAAGAGGGACTAGTGACTGGTGACTAGTGACTGGTGACTGGTGACTAGGGATTAGTGGCTAGGGATTAGGAGCCGCAAGTGACTGGTAGCTAGTGACTGGTGACTTAAATACCGCCTTCGGGCATCGCCACTATTTATACTCCGCGGCGCTTCTGCTTTTTATGCGCCGCACCACCATTTCGCATTTCTCATTCCTAATTCCTCATTCGGGTCGAGCTTTCATCCACAATTCAGGGGCAGCACGCCTGCGGGCTACCCCTGAACTCATCAACTATATTTTCGAAAGGAGCCCTTTATGACCGAGACATGGATCCTTGCCAATACTGACCGCACCGTCTCTCTCACCGTAGAAATCGCGCGCTCGTGGTGGGCGCGGTTCAAAGGCCTCATGCTCCGCGCGCCCCTTGAGGAAGGCCATGGGCTGTACCTCGAGAAGACGAACAGCATTCACATGTGCTTCATGCGTTTTGCGATCGACGCGGTGTATTTCGATGGAGAAGGCCGCGTGGTGAAGGTCGTCCCTCATCTTGCGCCATGGCTTGGCCTCTCCGCCTGCCTCCGTGCGAAAGGGTGTCTGGAGATGAAGGCGGGCGAAGCGAATCGGCTGGGCATCCAAGTGGGGATGGTGCGGGCTTAGAAGTGAGACGTGTGGGAAGGGCGCGCGCCCTGCGGGCTCTCTCTCCCCTTGCTGATTTCCCCTTTGCCCCTTATAATAGAAAGAACAACTCAGCAAAGGAGACATATCATGGAAGGATCCACCAGCAGTATCATCTTTATCGCTCTCATCACGACGCTCCTCGTCGTATTCAATTACCGCACCATGCGCTTCAAGAAAAATGTGGCGGACATCGTGCAGCAGATCCTCGCACATAACAAGCGGGACAGGATGCTTCGGAATCAGGAGTTCGTCCACTACTTCCTTTCGAGCGGAAATATCTGGCTCGCGCACATGGATGCGGACTTCAGAAAGACTGTCATGGTGCAGACCGGCGTCTCGGTGCTCTCTATCGTGGGCGGGCTTGCGCTCATCGCGGCCTGCGTCTTCTGCGAAGTGTATCCGCTTGCGCTCTACCCGGCCGCGATGCTCGTCTTTGCATGGAAAGTGGGATTCTCCTTCGAGACCATTTCCAAGGATGAGAAGGTAAATGCGCGCCGTGCGATGGAAAACTATAAGAAACAGTATCCGAATGATCCTACGGTGAAGCAGAATAAGTGCACGGACAAGTCTCCGGCCTGGTACATGACGGCGAAGAAGCTGGCAAAGACCGGCAGTCTCGGCCGCGGCAAGGCGGAAGCGAAACCGGAAGCGAAGACGGTCGTCAAAAAAGGAAAGAAATAAAAAAGGGAGCTGTGCAGCGCACAGCTCTTTCTTGTAAATGAAGGGGTTCAGTAGGTTCTATAGGTTCAGAGGGTTCAGCGGGGGTGGTGCGGCGCATCAAATCATGGAAGCGCCGCGGAGTATAAATGGGGGCGATGCCCCAAAGTGGTATTCAAGTCACCGGTCACTAGTCACTTCTAATCCCTAATCCCTAGCTACCAGTCCCCAGTCCCTAGTCCCCCATTTATACGAAAGAAGCGCATACTATGTCCTTTGAAAAAGTAAAATCCTATTTCGATACCCTCGGCATGGGGGATCGCTGCATCGATCTCAAAGAATCTTCCGCGACCGTAGCTTTGGCGGCACAGGCGCTCGGGACGGAGGAGGCGCGCATCGCGAAGACGATGTCCTTCCTTCTGGATGACAAGCCTCTCATCATCGTCGTGGCGGGCGATGCCAAAGTGGATAACCACAAATTCAAGATGACCTTCCACAAGAAGGCGAAGATGATCCCCGGTGCGGAGTGCGAGCAGTATATCGGCCACCGCCCCGGCGGCGTGTGCCCTTTCTGCCTGCCCGAGGGCGTGCCGGTCTACCTCGATGTGTCTTTGCGGCGTTTTGACATCGTCTATCCGGCAGCAGGCACAGACCACAGCGCTGTACGCCTCTCGATCCCTGAGCTCGAGTCCTCATCCAAAGCCCTGGGCTGGGTCGATGTGTGTAAGAATTGGGGAGAAAACGCGTGAGTGCGGGACCGCACCACTGTCAAGAAAAACTTTTGTAAAAGGGTTCAGGTTGGCGGGGTCAGGGTTCAAGGGATGGCGGCGAAGCCGCCATATTCTTCGTTGAATCCGTTGAACCACGAAGTTTGAAAGCAGAAACCGAGTTTCATCTATCCCCTTCCTCTGGAAGGGGAACGCCCGAAGGGCAAGGGGTTGGTCGAGGGAGAGAAAAGTCCCAAGCCAACCTCCGCCCCTTCGGGGCACCTCCTTCCAAAGGAAGGAGGGAAAAAAGAGATCAGGCATCGCCTTATTTATACTTCGCGGCGCTTCTTATTTTTATGCGCCGCACCTTCCCCATAGAACCCGTTGAACCCGTTGAACCTGCTGAACCTTGAACCCTGAACCCAACCTTATCTCTATTCACTCATATTTCTACGGAGTATTCCTATGATCGTTTCACAGTTCGGCGTCGAAAGCTGGATGGACCAGTACGAAGAAGGCGCCAAGTACAATATCACGGACACCTGCGCGAAGCCTCTCTCGCTCACAGAACTCTTTTCGCTGGCGGGCGAAGATCGCGCAGATTTCATGGAGCGCTTTTTTGCAAGAGAGCAGACATACGGCACCATCTTCGGCTCGGAGAAGGTCAAGAAAGAGATCAGCCGTCTCTATGCGAGCATCTCTCCGGAGGAAATCCTGACGGAGCATGGTGCGACAGGCGGGAACCAGCACATTTTCTTCTCGCTCATTCGCACGGGCGACCGCGTGATCGCATTCTCCCCGAGCTATCAGCAGTTTTACTCTGCACCGGAAGCGCTCGGAGCGGAGGTGACGGTGCTGCGCCTTCGAAGAGAGAATGGCTATCTGCCGGACCTTGATGAGCTTTCGCGGGCAGCGGCGCGCGGCGTGCGCATGATCTGCCTCAATAATCCGAACAATCCGACGGGCTCTCTGATCCCTGCGGATATGATGGCGGACATCGTGACCATCGCACGCAGGGCGGGCGCGTACCTTTTCTGCGATGAAGTGTACAGCGGCGTTTCCATCGACGGAGCATCCACTCCCTCCGTTGCCGATCTCTATGAGAAGGGGATCGCGACCGGGTCAATGTCGAAGGCCTTTTCGCTGGCCGGGCTTCGTCTCGGCTGGCTTGCGACCCATGACCGGCAGGCGCTCGCCCAGTTTCGCCGCGTGCGGGACTATGACCTTGTGAGCTGCGGTCTTTTCGATGAGGAAATCGCGGCGCTCGCCTTGGCGCACAAGGAAAAAATCCTTGCGAGAAACCGCGCCATCCTGGCAGCGAATCTTCCCATCCTGGACGGCTGGGTGGAAGGGGAGCCGCATGTCTCTTATGTGAAGCCGACGGCCGGTACCATGGCGCTCGTGCATTACGATCTTCCCATCGGTTCGCGTGATTTCTGCCGCCGCATGTATGAGGAGACAGGCGCCTTCTGCGTCCCCGGCGACTGCTTCGATGAGCCATTCTCTTTCCGTGTCGGCTACGGCCATGATGGGGCGCTGCTGCGAAAAGGGCTGGATGCGGTGAGTGAGTTTATCAGGCGGGTGGCTGGGGATTAGTAGCTGGTAGCTAGTGACTAGTGACTTGAATGCCACTTTCGGGCATCGCCCTATTTATACTCCGCGGCGCTTTTGATTTTTATGCGCCGCACCACCATTCCTAATTCCTAATTCCTCATTCCTAATTCAAGCAGAGCTTTCACACGCAATCAAGGGGACAGTACGCCCCATGGGCTAATCCTGAACCCGCCCCGCTCCTTGCCTAAACAGCCCAAAGCAAGTACAATAGAAGAAAGTTCCCCAAGGAGGCAAAGCTATGATTACACCAATGGACATTCATAATAAAACTTTCTCCAAAGGCCTGCGCGGCTACAGCGAGGAAGAGGTCAATGATTTCCTGCGCCAGATCGTCACGGACTACGAGCAGATCTATCGTGAGCATCGCGAGATGGAAGAAGAAATGGACCAGATGAAAGTGAAGCTCGCCAACTATGAGAAGATTTCCGATACCATGACGGCGACGCTCCAGCTTGCCAAGGATACCGCTGAGAACGTCAAGAAGAACGCGAAGAGAAACGCGGATATTCTGATCTCCAATGCAAAGATGGAAGGTGCCAGACAGGTGAAGGATGCGGAAGACTACCGCCGCCGTCTGGCTGAGACCATGATCCATACGGAAGGAAATATGAAGAACTATGTCAGCAAGATCCGCAAAGATCTGGAGCTTGCGCTGGCATCCATCGATGCGCTGGAAAATCTGAAGGCTCCTGTCGTCCCGGGCTATGCTTATCCGGCTGTCGAGCTGCCGAAGGAAGAAACGCCGGCAGATGCACCGGCAGAGGAAATTCCAACGGAAGAAGTACCGGATGAAGCTGCTCCTGTGGAAGAGACGCCCGTAGAAGAACCGGCACCGGAAGTTGAAGAAACACCGACCGAAGAACCGGCTCCGGCAGAGGAAGAAGCCAAGGCAGAAGAGCCGAAAACCGAAGAAAAGAAATAAAGAATGCATCAAAAAAGCACAGGCGAAAGCCTGTGCTTTTTTGATTGAGGAGGAATAGGTTCAATGGGTTCTACAGGTTCTGAGGGTTCAACAGGGGTAGTGCGGCGCATCATAAAATAGAAGCGCCGCGAAATTTTTAATCTATTAAAATACATTATCCCAAAGATGGGAAACCCGTTGAACCTTTTGAACCCATAGAACCCGCTGAACCACTTTCGTACGCAATCAAAGGACGGCACGCCCGAGGGGCTAACCCTGAAGCTCTATTTACTTCTTCTCCCCGAAGATCCGGAGCATGTAGATGAAGAGATTGATGAAGTCGAGGTAGAGGGTGAGCGCGCAGAGGATGGCGAGCTTCACACCTTCATCGGTGGTGTTCGTGTTGTTGGCGAAAGCGATCTCACGGATGCGCTTCGTATCATAAGCGGTGAGGCCGACGAAGATCAGGATGCCTGCGTAGGCGAGGATCATTTCCAGGAAAGAGTTATCAAGGAAAAGATTCACCACGGTAGCGATGATGAGTCCGAAAAGCCCCATGAGGCACAGATTGCCCATCTTCGAAAGGTCAGTCTTCGTGAGGTAGCCATAGGCAGACATGACAGCGAAGGTGCCTGCGGTGATGAAGAAGACGCTCGCGATAGAGGTCATGGTGTAAACAAGGAAAATGGAGGCCATCATCGCACCGTTCAGGACGGCATAGATGATGTACATGGCCGCCGCTTTTTTGAGAGACATGCGAGCAACCGCGGAAGAAAGGTGCCATACGAGGGCGACCGTCGCGATGAGGAGCGCCCACATCGTGAATTTGCCGGCGAAGACCAGAGAGAGCAGCATCGGGCTGCCTGCTACGGTGTAAGCGGTGAAGCCGGTGATGGCAAGGGCAATAGCGACCCAGAGATAGATGTCTTTCATGAGGCCGGGCATATTGATGGAGAGGGATTTCTCCCGCTCCCAGGCCATGTCGTTGTTGAACGAGTTCATAGGAAATCTCCTTTCAAAAAATAGGATCATCGGGAATCCGATGGAATATTCACTCCTGCTATTATTATAGCATATATCAATAGGGGGATATAGAAGAAGTTGGGTAGCTGATGACCGAGGATGCGGCTTCCCATGGCCGGGCCGCTCCTTATCCGGGAAAGAGGATCGTCCAGTTTTTCATCTTCGTCGCGGGAGGAGGGGGCTGCACTTTGGGAAGAGGGATCATCTGAAATATTCCTGATAGATTTTTTCTATAGCGACTTATGAAAAACAGGAATATCTTCGATACTATGTAGGTATCTATGGAATTTGACATGGCAGGCGGCGGGCTATCCGAAAAGCGGTCATTGGTTTATAATATAGATACAAACTTTTGAAATTTGTTTATGAAATATTTAGAGAGGGTTGGCGTGGAGAGAAAGAAACGACTTGCCTTTCTTCTGGCGCTTCTCCTGCTGCCGGAAGCCGTTTTCGCAGCTGCAGGGGAAAACGATCTTGCGATGGGGAATGCCGTAGAGTATCGGTATTCGTCCCATATCACAGGTGACCGGTGGATGCATGATGAGACGACGCTCTATTTCAATGATGGCTTCGGCCGGCTGATCGAGTTCCATTTGACGGTGGAACACCAGATGACGGAGCTTTCCATTCGTCAGAATGGCTGCGTGGTCTGGCGGGGACACCTTCCCGGGGCTGACCGCTTTTCCGTGGTACGTGAGGAGTCGATGGGGGAGGTCTATTTCCTGATCTCATCCGGAGAGAAGGAGTACCGTGCGGGCATCGACAGGGACGATCGATGGAGCGTCTCTGAATGCAGGAAAACGGTCACACAGGACAAGAGCCCTCTTCCGGTGTGATCATTCCGGATCAGCATATTATATATAATTTCTAATGTGACTGAGGGTTGAAAATAGTGTATAATATATAAAAATATGGTTCGTGAAATTCAGGTGTTCGTTTATCTGTTTTAGACAGCGGCAAGGTGAGGGGTATGAAGAGACAGATCCATTTAAAACCGGAAGATTTAAATAAGAGCGACAAGCTGGGGCTGACCTACAATCTGGGTCAGGCGCATAAGAGAATGCTCCTCAAGCAGTCCGGTATCATGCAGAAGTTTGGCTTGACTGCGCGCCAGTCTCTGATCATAGCCTATCTTTCTACCCACAAGAAGGATCTGGTCACACAGAAGACTCTGGAAGAACATCTGCACCTGACGAATCCCACCATCACAGTCATGGTGAAGTCCATGATCGACAAGGGCCTTGTGCGTAAGGAGCGTGTGCCGGAAGATGCGAGGAAGTACCGTCTCTTCCTGACAGAAAAGGCCAAGCAGGTCGAACAGGCGAGCCGTCAGGCGGCTAAGGATCTGGACAAGACATTCTACGAAGGCGTATCGGAAAACGATATGCGCATCTTCAAAGGGGTCTTAGGGCAGATCATGAGAAATCTGGATATGATCTAAACGTAAAGATGCTTCGAAAGGAGCATCTTTTTTAGTATAATACATGTTGTTTAGAGATATTCGTAAGTGGTTTGAGGGTTAGCCTGTGGGGTGTGCTGCCTTTTGATTATGTGTGAAAACGTCGCTTGAATTAAAAATGAGAAATGCGAAATGGTGGTGCGGCGCATAAAAATATGGAAGCGCCGCGGAATTTTGATAGTGCTTCGCGCCGTCGTCATCCCGAGCGTAGCCGAGGGATCTTTCTTGCACTGCGGTCAGTATCGCATAGGCACTGGCAGGGAACCGACGCCTTGCTGCTATGTATTCCTACTTTCACACATGAATCGTTTATCAGTCTACAAGAAAGATTTCTCGACTTCGCTCGAAATGACGATACGTGTTTCCTGCCTCCTAAAATGCAGTGCTCTATGAATGGTGTGCCCCTTCAAACACTTCTCACTTCTCACTAAGTCCCCAAAATTGATAAATCGCAATACCAGTCCCTAGTCGCTAGTCACTTTTCATTCATTAAAGGAGTTTCTTATGCGTAAACCCATCATCGCCGTTACAGCAGACACGCTTCTTTCGGATATGAAGCCGATCAATCAGAGAATGGCGGACTACGCGCCGCGTCCGCTTTTGAATGCGCTGGGGCGCGCCGGCCTGCTCCCCATCATTCTGGCCTATGACGACTACGCCGGCCCAGAGGAATATGTGGACAGCTTTGACGCACTCGTCCTATCCGGAGGGCCCAATCCCGCTCCCCGTTTCTACGGAGAAGAGCCGCTTTGGTGCATCGGGCCGACCTATGAGAAGAGAGATATTTTCGAGATCGGGCTCATCAAGGCCTGCCTCAAAGCGGACAAGCCGATCCTCGGCATCTGCCGCGGCCATCAGATCCTGAATGTCGCCTTGGGCGGCAAGCTCTGGCAGGACATGCAGGCGCAGAATCCCAAGGCCACCATCCAGCATATGCAGAAAGCGCCGGGAAACATCGCGACCCATTATATAGAGATCGATCAGGAAAGCCGCCTGCATGATGTCTTGGGAGATGGGCTCTACGTGAATTCGCGCCATTGCGAAGCCATCAAGAAGCTCGCTGACGGTCTCCGTGTCACGGCAAGAAGCAGAGACGGCATCGTCGAAGCGACCGAAAGCGTGAAGAATGACCTCATCACCACCGTCCAGTGGCATCCGGAAAATATGGAGGAAAAGGTGATGGATCCGCTCTTCAAAGCCTTTGCCGAACGTGTCAAGCGGTGGATGGTATGAACACGAGACATGATGGCGAGGCATCTCAGGCGGA
Organism: uncultured Dialister sp.; assembly: GCA_934193095.1. Classification (GTDB taxonomy): domain Bacteria; phylum Bacillota; class Negativicutes; order Veillonellales; family Dialisteraceae; genus Dialister. The sequence goes on from CAKPUX010000004.1 coordinate 56,104, forward strand.
AGTGCCGCGGAGCTTGAACAGGTCTCTGCGTATAAGGGCAGCTTAAAATTCATATTTAAGCATGCTTGCAAAACTGAATTCGTGTGGTATAATAATGGGGAAGACGGAAGAGAATGTACGGATTCCGTTCCGCCTTCACAATATAAGCCGCTTTCCCCGAGCGGCTTCTCCACTCCTTTATCTCCTTTTATTTTTACACTCTCACGGAAAAGGGCGGCCCGAAGGCCGCCCTTTTCTTGTGCGCAGGATAACGAATGTGATAAAATGGCATCAGACGTACTTTGGCGGTCCGAAGCTTCCTGTCAATCAGGAAGAAGCTGAGTGTCATGAGTACTTTTGAAACATTGTACCTGATGATTGCTTTTGCAACTCGCATTGTAATGATGTTGAAATAATGTTTTCCTGACATGAAAAAAGCCGCCTGATTCACAAGCGGGTTTCAGTGTCAGCGGACGGTCTTTCTCACCTTTATTTTCCTAGGAGGCGCCGGGCGCTTGCACACGCTGAGGTACGCCTATCATTTGTTTATATTATAGCATAGCCATGCAAGTCATGGCTATGCTTTTTGTATGGTCGATGGGCGGCCACGCACTCCATTCTAGCCCTTCCTTGCGCTTTGTGGTAGAATAGCATTGAAATGTTGTCTATTAGGAGGTGTTACGTTGTTCGCCTATGCGTTCACGTTCCTTGTGGCACTGGCTGTGACCTTTGTGCTGACGCCGGTGGTGAAGAACTTCGCCATCCGCATCGGCGCCGTCGACAAGCCGGATGCGCGCAAGGTACATCATGGACTGATACCGCGTCTGGGGGGGCTGGCCATTTACGTCGGCTTCATGGTCTCGGTGATCGCGACCATCGGCTTTACCTATGAGATGGTCGGCATCATGGTGGGAGCGACATTTTTGATCGCGGTTGGCATCGCTGACGATGTGTACTCCCTGCCGCCGAAGGTAAAGCTCTTGGGGCAGATCATCGCTGCGGCCATCCCCGTCGTCATTTTCAATATCAATATCGAATGGATCGACGTACCGCGCCTCGGCATTATTTATTTGCCGGAGATCATATCGCTGCCGCTCACCATTTTCTGGATCATCGGCTTCGTGAATACGGTGAACCTGATCGACGGTCTGGACGGTCTGGCAGCCGGCATTGCGACGATCGCATCCATCGCCATCGCCCTCCTTGCCTTTCAGATGGGGCAGTGGGTGGCTGCAGCAGCCATGATCGCCATGACAGGGGCCTGCCTTGCCTTTCTGCAGTATAACTTCAACCCGGCGAAGATCTTCATGGGGGATACCGGCTCCATGTTCCTTGGCTATATCATCTCGGCCGTGTCCGTCATGGGCTCGATGAAGACCGTAGCGACAGCTGTCCTCATCGTGCCGCTTCTCGCGCTCACCGTGCCGATCACCGATACCCTCCTTGCGATCGTTCGCAGAAAGTCGAGCGGCGTGCCGATCTTCTCACCGGATAAAAACCACCTGCATCACCGTTTGCTGGCCAAGGGGCTGAATCAAAAGCAGGTCGTGCTCGTCATGTACGCGCTGACGGCCTTCTTCTCCTGCACCGCGCTCATTGTCATTCACCTGTCCCTCTGGATCGGCATCGCGATCGTAGCCATCGCCCTCGTACTCTTCATCCTTTGGGCAAGGAAGCTCGGCGTCATGCAGGAAATCGTGCCTTCGCCGTATCAGATGGAGCAGAAGAAAAAGAAAGATAGTGACTAGGGACTGGCGACTGGTGACTAGGGATTAGGGATTAGGGATTAGGGATTAGGCTCTTTCCGTGTCAGCCATCTATCCCCTTCCTTTGGAAGGGGAATGCCCGAAGGGCATGTGCAAGCGAACTGAATTTTTAGGAGCAAAGCAACGCTAAAATTCAGTGAGACGCCATTTCGAGCAAGGCGAGATAGGGGGTGGCCGAGCGAGAAAGGTCGAGCCAACCTCCGGCGCTGCGCGCCACCTCCTTCCAGAGGAAGGAGGGAGAAAACGGCTTTCGGGCATCGCTCCCCCTTTATAATTGCGGCGAAGCCGCCACCTGAACCCCGAACCCAATTTCCACCCAACAACCATACAAATCTCACCCATTTAAGAGAGGAATGCAAGAATCATGATCAAAGTAATGACGATTTTCGGGACACGGCCGGAAGCCATCAAGATGGCGCCCGTCGTGAAAGAACTTTTGAAGCGTCCAGACATTGATACGAAAGTCTGCCTCACCGCGCAGCACCGCGAGATGCTCGATCAGGTGGTCGATCTCTTCCACCTGCCGGTGGACTACGACCTGGACATCATGAAGAGCGGGCAGTCCCTCTACGACATCACCGCCCGCGTGCTGCGCGGGCTGGAAGACGTGCTGAAAAAGGAAAAGCCTGACTATGTACTCGTTCACGGAGACACCACGACTACATTCACCGCTGCGCTGGCTGCTTTCTACCAGCAGATCAAGATCGGTCATGTCGAAGCAGGCCTCCGCACAGGGAATCTGCTCTCGCCCTTCCCTGAAGAAGCGAACCGCCAGTTGACCGGCGTCCTCTCGAATGTCAATTTCGCACCGACGGAAACCGCCAGAGGCAATCTCCTTCGCGAGAGCAAAGACGATAAAAACATCTACGTCGTCGGCAATACCGTCATCGATGCTCTTCTTGCGACCGTCAAGAAGGACTATCATTTCGAGGATGCGGAGATCGAAGCCATCGAAGAGCACAAGCGTGTGATCCTCGTGACGACACACCGCCGTGAAAATTTGGGCGCTCCGATGCACCACGTCTACCGTGCGCTCCGCCGTCTGGTGGAAGCCGTGCCGGATACCGAAGTGGTCTTCCCGGTGCATAGAAATCCGCTCGTGCGTGAAGCCGTTTCCGAAGAGCTCGAAGGCGTGGCAGGCATTCATCTTGTCGAACCGATGGAATATGAACCATTCACAAACCTGATGGCACGAAGCGCCATCGTCCTCACCGACTCGGGTGGCATTCAGGAAGAAGCCCCGAGCCTCGGCAAACCCGTCCTCGTCCTTCGCGATACCACCGAGCGCCCCGAAGCGGTCGAAGCTGGCACGGTGAAACTCGTCGGCACTGATGAAGAAAAGATTTTCCATACCGCTTACGAACTTCTCACCGATGAAAAGGCATACAAAGCCATGGCAGAAGCCGTAAATCCATACGGCGATGGTCACTCGGCAGAGCGTATTGCTGATGCTCTTCTCTACATCGAAGGATTAAGTGATAAAAAACCGACTAAATTTATAGCCAAGTAAAAATTCCTATGCTATAATGTACATGTACGTTTGCATGTTTTACTTTTGACATGCTTTTTTTAGAAACCATAGCGAGAAACCAGATGGACAACAAGGGGAAACTGCCGAAGGACGATGACTGGCATCCACTAAGGAGCGCTGCCGTCGCATCAGGGGCAGGCTTGACTATGCTGAGTTCTATCGCTTTGGGCGTATGGGCGGGTCTCAAGGCCGATGAATGGCTGGGCACCGATCCATGGGGACTCATTCTGCTTTCTGTCATAGGAGCGGTCGGCGGTTTGTGGTCTGCAATTACACAGATATTAGGTAAGAAATGATATGAACTTCGACTTGACTTTTCCTCACTATGCCAAGCGCATGAATCAGTACATTCTGGTCATCGCTGTCATCGGCGCAGGCATACTCTTTGTCTGGCAGGGCTGGGCATATGCGATTGCCTGGGGGTTAGGCTGCCTGTTTCATATCTTTTTTTTCAGCCTCATGCTGGTGAAGTTTAACCAGTGGCAGAGAGACAAGCGAGAAGTGGACTTCATCGGACGCCGCCTTGTGGTATTCACGATGCTCCGCTTCATTTTGGAGATCGCAAGCTGCGTAGCGGTGATCTTCACGCCGCTCAATATATTGGCCTATTTAGGTGGCTTACTTACACTGCCTGCTGCAACTCTTGGGGAGCGGCTGGTCGGTTTAATTAAGGAGTAGTTTTCTTGATATCCTTGTAAGAGAAAGGGGGTGAGAATATGCATCTTCATACGGGTACACATGTTGTAGAGCAGCTCTTTGGTATGTCTGTAAATATGGATACGCTTTATACCACATGGCTTACTGCCATCATCGTCTTTATCGCCGTATTTGCAGCGACCAGAGGCAGATCCCTGATCCCGGGGGGCTGGCAGAATGTGATCGAAATGGTCATCGAAGGTCTTTGCTCTCAGTTTGAAAGCAATGTCGGGTCGAAATACCGTCAGGTAGCGACCGTCCTTCTGACACTGTTCCTCTTCATCTTCACCGCGAACCAGATCGGTCTTCTGCCGACGGAACACCTCACCGCGTCCCCGACGAATGACGTGAATACCACGCTGGGTCTGGCAATTGCCTGCTCGCTCATCACGCACTTCTACTTCATCAAGTGCAAGGGATTTGGACACTGGTTTTCCCATTTCTTCAAACCGTTCCCGGTATTCGTCGTCATGAATCTGCTCGAAGAAGTCTCTAAGCCAATTACGCTGGCTATGCGTCTATTCGGCAACATTCTCGCAGGCGAAATTCTGCTGGAAATCCTGTATTTCCTCTGCCCATGGCTTGTACCTATGATCTGGATCGCCGTTTCGTTATTCATCGGTCTGGTTCAGGCATACATTTTCACCACCCTGACATCTGTATACATGAAGGAAAGCATCGACTGACCGGCATCAGAAAACAGGGAAAGCGCACCGCCGCTTCAAACCGGTACGGCACCGTCCGTCCAAACGGCATCAGCACATGGCTCTGCCTGACCAATCCATTGGGCAGAGTGCCAAAACATTTTATAATTCTCTAGGAGGAATTAACATCATGGATCAGACTATCGTTGCACAGTATTCCCTTATCGCAGCAGCACTCATTGCCGCAGTTGCAGCTCTTGCAGCAGCATTCTCCGACTCCAAAGCCGCTTGCAAAGCTCTCGAAGGCATGACCCGTCAGCCGGAAATGGCAGGCAAACTCTTCACCAACATGCTCGTAGCTATCGGCCTTATCGAATCTATTCCGATCATCGCTATCGTTATCGCTCTCGTACTCGTATTCGCTAACCCATTCCTGAAATAATTATTCCTGTTTATCGATCGATAATTAAGGAATAGCCTTGAAGGAGGGAACGAATTGGTAGAACTGAATGGTACACTGCTGATTCAGATCTTCAACTTTATTATTCTCTGTGCTATTCTTGGCTTTTTCTGCTACAAGCCGGTACTCAAAGTACTCGACGACCGCAAAGCTCGTATTAAAAACGACCTGGACAGCGCTGCCCAGTCCAAAGCTGCTGCTGAAGAGCTGAAAGTCAGCTACGAAGCCCAGCTGAAAGACGCACAGGCAAAAGCCCAGGAAATTGTGGATAAAGCAGTCAAAGAAGCCAAGGTGCAGGCGCAGGCACAGATTGATGAAGCTCATGCATCTATCGCTAAAGCAAAGGAACAGGCCAGCCAGCAGATCGAAAGAGAACGCAAGGATGCTCTGGAAGATTTGAAGGCTCAGGTGGCAGTCCTTTCCTGCGATATTGCAGCCAAGATCATCAGCAAGAACATGACGCCGGACGCCAACGACCGGCTCATCGCAGAAAGCATCGCAAAGCTGGATGCTAAAAAAGCAGGTAAATAATCATGGATAAGAACGTAATCCTTGCAAAGAAATACGGTCGCGCCATCTATGAAATCGCTGCTGAACAGAACAGCTTGGAAAAAACAGAAGAAGAACTTCACCTGATCGCAGACGCCATCAAGGAACATGCAGATCTGAAGGAGCTCCTTTTCCATCCTCTGCTTGCAAAGGATGTCAAGAAAGATACGATTAAGAAATTATTTGCAGATAAGGTTCAGCCTGTCGTTCTGCAGTTCTGCTATGTCGTAATCGACAGAGACCGCATTACCGACTTCCCCGCTATGGTAGACGTATATACGACTCTTGCGCATCATGGCATGGGCATCGAAGAAGCTGTGGTGACCTCCGCACTCCCGATGACCAAGTCCCAGGTGGAAGCATTGAAAGCGAAACTCTCCGAAATTACAGGGAAGAAGATTCTCATGAAGCAGAAAGTGGACACGGCGCTGATTGGCGGTTTCACCGTTCAAGTGGGCGACCGCCTGATCGATGGGTCCGTAGCCAGACAGCTGCAGACACTGAAAGCTATTATGATGCAAAGAGATTGAGGTGACTTCTAGGAAATGAAAATCAGTTCAGATGAAATTACATCTGTCATTAAAAAACAGATTGAAAACTACAAAGTAGACCTCAATGTCGATGAAGTGGGTACGGTTCTTGAAGTCGGCGACGGTATCGCTCATATCTATGGGCTCGAAAACTGCATGGCCGGCGAACTGCTTGAACTGCCTAACGGCGTATATGGCATGGCTCTTAACCTGGAAGAAAGCAACGTAGGTGCCGTTCTTCTGGGCCGCGCTGAAACCATTAAAGAAGGCGACACAGTCAAGAGAACAGGCCGTCTGATGCAGGTCCCGGTAGGGGACGCTGTTATCGGCCGCGTTGTCAATGCACTGGGTCAGCCGATCGATGGCAAAGGCGAAATCAAGACCGCCGAATTCCGCGACATTGAAATTAAAGCACCGGGCATTGCTGACAGACAGCCAGTCAATGTACCGCTGCAGACTGGTCTGAAATGTATCGACTCCATGGTTCCGATCGGCCGTGGTCAGCGTGAACTTATCATCGGTGACCGTGGTACCGGCAAAACCGCTATCGGTATCGATACCATTCTGAACCAGAAAGGTCAGAACGTTATTTGTATTTATGTATCCATCGGCCAGAAAAACTCCAACGTCGTTCGTGTATACGAAAGACTGAAGCAGGCTGGCGCTATGGACTACTCCATCATCGTCCACGCAGGCGCATCCGAAGGCTCCCCGATGCAGTATCTGGCACCATACTCCGGTGTCTCCATCGCGGAATACTTCATGCATCAGGGCAAAGACGTCCTCATCATTTATGATGACCTCTCCAAGCACGCTGTCGCATACCGTGCGATGTCCCTCCTGCTCCGTCGTCCACCAGGACGTGAAGCTTACCCAGGCGACGTATTCTACCTGCACTCCAGACTGCTGGAACGTGCTGCCCGTCTTTCCAAAGAACTCGGCGGCGGCTCTATCACCGCTCTTCCGATCATCGAAACCCTGGCAGGCGACGTAGGTGCATACATCCCGACCAACGTTATTTCCATCACCGACGGTCAGATCTACCTCGAAACCGCACTCTTCTACTCCGGTATCCGTCCGGCTATCAATGTCGGCCTCTCCGTATCCCGTGTAGGCGGTTCCGCACAGATCAAAGCGATGAAACAGGTCGCAGGTACCCTGCGTCTGGACCTCGCTCAGTATCGCGAACTCGCAGCATTTGCTCAGTTCGGCTCCGACCTCGACGCTGCCACCAAGGCACAGATCGACCGCGGCCAGAGAACCACAGAAATCCTGAAACAGCCACAGTACTCCCCATACCCGGTCGAAGACCAGGTACAGGCGATCTATGTAGCCGTCAATGGATACCTCGATGATGTAGAAGTCAATGAAGTCGTTGATTTCGAACATCAGATTCTCGCATTCCTCCACAGCAGCCATCCGGAAATCGGCGAAGACATCATCAAGAATAAGAAACTGACTGATGAAAACGAAGAAAGACTGAAAGCTGCTATTGCTGAATTCAAAGAACGCTACAACGCAAAAAAGTCTGAAACGGTAGAGGGGTGATCTGATTGGAAAGTACGCGTGATATAAAAGGGCGCATTAAATCTGTCACCAACATCCAGCAGATCACAAAAGCAATGAAGATGGTCGCCGCAGCCCGTCTGCGTAAAGCAGAAGAAAAAGCAAACGGCTCCCGTCCCTATGCTGAAAAAATCGGAGAGCTTCTGCGCCGTGCTTCTTCGGTAACACCCGGTTTCACCAGCCCGCTCTTTAGAACAGGCGAAGTGAAGAAGGTCGGCTATCTTGTCATCAGTGCAGATAAAGGCCTCGCCGGTGCTTATAACTCCAATGTTATGAAGCAGACCTTAAGTGAAATCTCCGGTAAGGATCGGTCAGAGTATGCACTCTACGTGTGCGGCAAGCAGGGAAGAAACTACCTGAAATTCCGCGGCTATGATCTGGATTCCTATCATTTCGGCTTTTCTGACAAACCGTCGGCACAGGACTCCATCGCTCTTGCAAAAGAAATGGTGGACTACTTCACCAAAGAAGAAGTCGACGAAGTCTACATTATTTACACAAAATTCATCACTGCTCTCCGCCAGCAGGTGAAGGTACAGAAATTACTTCCTGTCGAATCACCGAAGGCAGAAGCAGGCGAAGCAGACAACGAACCATCCGTGGATGATGAATACATCTTCCTGCCGGATGCAGGCACAGTCCTTTCCAAGCTGCTTCCTGAATATGTACAGGTGCAGGTTTACAACGCCATGCTCCAGTCTGCTGCCTCCGAACTTGGCAGCCGAATGGCAGCTATGTCCGCTGCAACCGACAACGCGACCGAAAGAATCGCCGACCTCAACCTTACGTACAACAAAGCACGTCAGGCACAGGTCACCAACGAAATTTCCGAAATTGTCGGCGGTGCAGCTGCGCTTGAATAAACCCGCATAAAGAATTTAAGGAGGAATGCTTCTTCATGGCAAATGAAAAGGAGATGCAGGTAGGTAAAGTAGTCCAGATCATCGGCGCAGTCGTAGATATTGCATTCGATGACGACAAAGAACTCCCTGCTATCTATAACGCAATCCATGTAAAAGATGATAAATCCGGCGTTCCTGTTGATGTTATCTGTGAAACCATGCAGCACCTCGGCGACGGCGTCGTCCGTGCGGTAGCTATGAGCTCCACAGATGGCATGGTACGTGGAATGAAAGCAGTCGACACCGGCCGTGCTATTGCAGCACCGGTAGGCGACGGCTGCCTTGGACGTATTTTCAACGTTCTCGGACAGACAGTAGATAACGATCCGGCGAAAGTACCGGCATCCGACTACTGGCCGATTCATCGCCCGGCACCGGCCTTCAAAGACCAGTCCCCGGCAGCTGAAATTTTCGAAACCGGCATCAAAGTCGTCGACCTGATCTGCCCATACGCAAAAGGCGGTAAGATCGGTCTGTTCGGCGGTGCAGGCGTAGGTAAAACAGTCCTGATTCAGGAACTGATCCACAACGTAGCGACCGAACATGATGGCTGCTCCGTATTCTGCGGCGTAGGCGAACGTACCCGTGAAGGCAACGACCTCTGGGGCGAAATGAAAGACTCCGGCGTCCTGAACAAAGTAGCACTGGTATACGGCCAGATGAACGAACCTCCGGGAGCTCGTATGAGAGTCGCCCTGACAGGTCTGACCATGGCTGAATACTTCCGTGATAAACAGGGCCAGGACGTACTGCTCTTCGTCGACAACATTTTCCGTTTCGTACAGGCAGGCTCCGAAGTATCCGCACTGCTCGGCCGTATGCCGTCTGCCGTAGGTTACCAGCCAACGCTCGCAACCGATATCGGCGAACTGCAGGAACGAATCACTTCCACCAAGACCGGCTCCATCACATCCATTCAGGCTGTATATGTACCGGCCGATGACCTCACCGACCCGGCTCCGGCTGGCGTATTCACCCACCTGGATGCTACCACGGTACTGAACCGTTCCATCGCCGAACTGGGTATTTACCCGGCAGTCGATCCGCTGGACTCCACTTCCCGTATCCTTGATCCGAACGTACTCGGCGAGGAACACTACGAAGTAGCCCGCGGCGTACAGGCTATTCTGCAGCGCTACAAAGAACTGCAGGATATCATCGCCATCCTCGGTATGGAAGAACTTTCTGATGACGACAAGGTCATCGTTGCTCGCGCAAGAAAGATCCAGAGATTCCTGTCTCAGCCGTTCTTCGTAGCTGAACAGTTCACAGGCTCCCCAGGTAGATATGTACCGCTGAAGGAAACCATCAGAGGCTTCAAGGAAATCCTTGCAGGCCAGCACGATGATATGCCTGAAGGCGCATTCTACATGGTCGGCACAATTGATGAAGCAATCGAAAAGGCTGAAAAGATGAAGAAAGGGGAATAAGCCATGGCTGATACCCTTACTCACTCCATGCACGTGGAAGTCATCAGTCCGGATGGTCCGATCTTCAGTGAAGACAATGTGGACATGGTGGTGGCCCGCGCAGAAGACGGCGAATTCGCTGTCTTGAAAAACCATCTGCCTCTGGCAGCTGCTTTGGAAATGTGCGTTGTACGCATTAAAAAGGCAGCCGAGGAACAGAAGGTCGCTGTATTCGGCGGTTTCTTGGAAAACTCCAAGAACAACGTAAACATCGTGGCTCCGCTGGCTGAGCTGGCTGAAACCATCGATGTAGCGCGCGCCCAGGCAGCGAAAAAGCGTGCAGAAGACAGACTGGCTTCTCACAGCGCAGACATCGATATGGATCGCGCAAGACTCGCTCTCATGCGTGCACTGACACGCCTCAAAGCGACCGGAACGATCTGATATGGATACCATAAAAACCGCAGCTTCGGCTGCGGTTTTTTGTTTTTATCTATAGATACGAGAGGTCGGATATCTGAGGCGGATCGCCGGATACCGGTCAGCAGTCACTTCTTCCCACGCAAACCGCTCCCATATGGTATAATAAAGATAACAAAAGCAGTGTGGCTGCTATTCTTTCGCAAGAATAAATAATAACACGCCGGGATCACCGGACATTTAGCAAGGAGGAGAGACCATGGACGAAATTTTCAATCGCGGAACCTGCCGCTACTTCAAAGAACTGACCCCTGTGCCGGATGAAGAGCTGCTGACGCTCGTCAAGGCGGGCATGCAGGCGCGTGCTGTCGGCAACCAGAAGTCCCGTGACTTCATCATCGTCACTCGTGAAGATCTGGTGAAAGCCATTTCTCACAACAGCATCATCGCCGGCCCGGCGCGCAAGGCGTCCGCCGCGATCGTCATCGTCGGCAAGAAGGATGGCATCAGCTTCCCGGAAGAATGGAGCTTCGACTGTGCGGCGGCTGCGCAGAACATACTGATCGAAGCTGAGCACCTTGGTCTTTCCACCTTGTGGATGCAGGTGTATCCGTATCAGGACAGAAAGATCCATCTGTGCCATATCTTAGACATCTCGACGGATGAAGACCCCTTCTGCATCATCGCCGTCGGCTATGCAGACCGTCGTCCGGTGAGACTGAACCGCTACGATGAGAATGCCGTCTCCTATGATCTGTATGGAAATCATAAGAAGAAATAAAAACGGAAGCCATGCGCGAAAGCGCATGGCTTTTTGCGTGCCTTGGGGGCTGTGATATAATGAGGCAAGGAGAGGGGGGAGTGACTGGTGACTAGTCACTAGGGACTAGGGACTAGTGGCTAGGGACTAGGGATTAGGGATTAGGGATTAGGGATTAGGATTCTGCATTTTCTGTATCATTACCTCCTTCCCCTCGGGAAGGGGGCTAGGGGATAGGGCTGCGAGTACGCAGGTAGTTGGTCAGTATATAGGAGGCTGACTACGGCATGCGTAAAATGACATTAC
>CAKPUX010000005.1 GCA_934193095.1 uncultured Dialister sp.
AGCTGCATCTCGATCTTTCGGATCTCCTTCTTGTGCAGAAGCAGCTTTCTGGTACGAAGCGGGTCGTGGTTGAAAATATTTCCCTGCTCATAGGGGCTGATATGTGCATTCCACAGGTAGACCTCGCCCTTCTGGATACGGGCGAAGCTGTCACGCAGGTTTGCCTTGCCCGCGCGGATGGACTTCACCTCCGTCCCAGTGAGTGCGATGCCGCACTCATACGTCTCGTGGATGAAATAGTTATGATGTGCCTGCCGATTGAGCGCGATCGGCGGCGCCGTTTTTTTCTCGGCCATGTATCTCTCCTTTACGGATGTTGGTCAATTTCCATGCAATACATAGTTTCAAGTTAGGAGTTAGGAGTTAGGAGTTAGGAGTTAGGAGTTAGGAGTTAGGAGTGAAGGTACGGCGCATCAAATTTGGAAGCGCCGTGAGTTTTGTATAAAGCAATGCTGGTACATGATTTGCCAGATGCTCTTCCGGCGAGCTCCTTCCAAAAGGAGGAGGGAGAGCGGGCTTATAAAGGAAATATCCTAATCCCTAATCCCTAATCCCTAGTCACTTCTTCCCCTTCTTCATTTTCTTTTTCGAGTGTGATCTGGATTTTGCAGATGCTCTGGTCTTCTTTTCCAGATTCAGCGGGGAATGGATTTCTCCCATGATGAAGTCGACTTCGCGGCGTTCCTTATCCGCTTTGACAAGGGTCACGCGGACGGGCATCCCCATGGAGTAGGTCGTCCCGGAGAAGCGGCCCTTCAAGGTCATCGTGTCTTCCTGATACATGTATTCGTCATCATCCATGGAGTCAATGTGGACAAGACCTTCTACGCCATTGTCAAGGCCTACAAAAACACCGAAGCGAGTGATCCCGGTCACATGCGCATCGAATGGCTCGCCGACGAACGGCACCATGTACTCTGTCATCTTGAGGTCATCGACATCACGCTCGGTATCTGTCGCATTCTGCTCTGTCTCCGAGCAGTGGTCAGCCGCACGCAGGAGGAACTCTGTCTGTTTTTTGAGCTCTGCCTTGGAGAGGCCATCCAAGATCGTCTGTCGGATGAGGCGGTGTACCATCAGATCCGGATAGCGGCGGATCGGCGAGGTGAAATGCGTATAGCATTCACTTGCGATCCCGAAGTGTCCGGCATTTTCCGTGCTGTAGCAGGCCTGCGGAAGGCTGCGGAGCGTCATCACCTGCACGACCGCTTCGATATCTTCTCCCTTCACCGTTTCCAAGAGCTTCTGGATATCCTTCGGCTCTGGATCCTTCGGGATGGAGAGATTGAGTCCCATGATGGCGATGAGACGCTTCAGGGAATTCAGCTTCTCCTCATCCGGATGCTCATGCACACGATAGATCGACGTATGTCCTGTCTTTTCGAGGAAACGCGCTACCGCTTCATTCGCCGCGATCATGGCATCCTCGATCATCTTTTCCGCATCACTTCTGATGCGCTTCTCGATGCGAAGCGGTGTCCCCTCTTCATCGAGAATGACCTTGTATTCCGGGAAATCGAAATCGAGCGCGCCGCGGCGGGTGCGGTCGGTGCGAAGGGCATCCGCGCAGGCCTTCAGGTCTTCGAGCATCGGCATGAAGTGTGCAAGATCTGCCGGCATAATGCCCTCATGGAAGGCTTTATTGATCTCCGGATAATTGCAGCGGCGTGCCACACGCACGATGGACGGTGTGACTAGCTCGGTCTTTACCTTGCCATCCGGCGACACATCCATCACGCAGGACATCGCATAGCGGTCTTCGTCATGGTTTAAGCTGCAAAGATCATTCGACAGCTGGAAAGGCAGCATCGGGATGACGCGGTCCGCCAAGTATACACTGGTGCCGCGGCGGTAGGCCTCGTCATCAAGGAGCGACCCCTTCGTCACATAGCGGGACACATCCGCGATATGGACAGACAGCTCAAAATGCCCGTTTGCCTTCTTCTCGCAGTAGACCGCATCGTCCAGATCCTTCGAGTCAGGCCCGTCGATGGTGACGATCGGAAGAGCCCTGAAATCGGTGAGTCCTTTTTCCATCCGGATATCCCGCGGCAGATTCTCTGCCTCATCCAGTAACTTTTCGGAAAATTCATGCGGCAGACGGTGCTGTGCGACGATGATATCGATATCAAGACCCTTATCGCCTTTGTAGCCGATGACTTCCGTCACACGGCCCTCCGCATCCGTCCATTCCCCCGGCCAGCGAGTGACTTCGACAATGACACGCGCCCCCGTGGTGGCATCCATTTCCTGTCCCTCAGGGATCTCGATGTACATATCCACCTTCTCATCGATCGGCACGGCTTCACCGCCATCCTTCAGCATCTCATAGGTGCAGACGAAGGTATCATTGGCACGCTCTAAGACCTTCATGACACGGCCTTCCGTATTGTGACGGCCCGTCTCACTCTTCATCGTCTTCACTTCGACGGTATCATTATTCACCGCATTCAGATGGTCGCGGTCGGAAATATACACATCCTCGTGGTCGTCATCGGTGATCAGAAATCCGAACCGGCCATACGACTTGTATACGCCCTGCAGGATCGTCCCCGGCTTATAAGATAAAAGCGTTTTCTTTTCTTCCATTGTTGTTCTCCTGTATATGTGCGATGAAATGGCTTCATGGCTCCGCGGGAAGCCCCAAGGAAGCCTCACCATGGACTGAGGAAGCAACGATTCTTTCTCCGGTCACCGCTCACTGCTCTTTGCCATCCCTTAATAAAAAAAGGCTTGCTTCTATGCAAGCCCCTTTTCTTTTCATCAGAAAGTATTCATATATCTTCCAAGCACGAGACAAAGCACAGCAAAGACAATGCCAAATACCACCGTGAACTTGGAGAGTACAGCATCCTTACCTCTGGTTTTGCCGCCCACAGCGCCTTCAGCACCGCCGCCGATGGCCGAGCCCATTCCCGCCTGCTTGGATTCCTGAGCTACGACGACTACGATCACCAGTAAGGAAACAACCATTGTCAAACCAATCAAAAAATACTTCACTCTGCATCCTCCTCTGAATCTACCCAAGGGCAGATCGGCCTTTCCTATCGAATATAAAGCCAATATCAAACCTTATTTTATACTACTCTGTAGTACAGGTCAAGAGGAAATAGAATTAGGAGTTAACCCGTGGGCGGGGCGCCCCTTGATTGGGCGAAAGAGGGTTCAAGGTTCAGGGTTCAGGGTTGTGGTGGCGGCTTCGCCGCGAATATATATGGGGCGATGCCCGAAAGTGGTATTCAAGTCACTAGTCCCCAGTTCCTAGCTACTCATCCCTGCTTTCATACTTCAGGGCTCTGGTGGCGACTTCGCTGCATTTTAGATGACGGTATTCCCGTATCGTCAGCCTTCCCCTCCTTGCGGGTAATGCTATTAAGTTAAGCGGCAGAACGTTCTTGGCTCCCCATCGGGGGAGCTGCCCGAAGGGCTGAGGGGGCTACGTAGCGGTATTGCATGAAAGTGTTGGAATATCGATAGCATCGGACTATTCAACATAGCACGCTATACCGCTGGCATGCCCCATCTCGCTGCGCTCGAAATGGCGTCTCACTGAATTTTAGCGTCGCTACGCTCCTAAAAATCCAGTTCGCTTGCACATATTGCCTTCGGCACTTCCCCCGAAGGGGAAAGCAAGACGTTACGTAGCTAACGATTTCCTTAACTTAATAGCATTGCCCAATGGGGAAAGCAAATTAGTAGCGGCTTCGCTGCAAAATAGAAAAGGCGATGCCCGAAGGTCTGTCGATCGTAGGTTTTCCTCGTATCGTCAGCCTTCCCCTCGAGGGGAAGGTGCCCCAAAGGGGCGGATAGGGCACTGGCGGTATGAAAGAGGATAATGCAGATGGAAAAACGTTTTTGCACAAATCACTGCTAGCGAAAGCCCCCGAGCGCCGCTCCGCGTTGTTTTTTTATAAAGGGCGATGTCCGAAAGTGGTGGGGATAGCCATACGGGGGAAACGCATTTCCCTAATATATCATTCCCCGCATTCTGCCCCAAGCGTCTGCCCGATCATCCGTTTCAGCTTTTCCGCAGCCGTCTTTGGCTCTTCGCTCGCCATGATGGCAGAGACGATGGCGAAGCCGTCGATCGCACTTCCTTTGAAGTCAGGGATGGTCTTCTCATTGATGCCTCCGATGGCGCAGACGGGGATGTGGACGCTGCGCTTGATCGCCTCCAGCGTCTCTCTGGTCGTGAAGTCCGCATCCGTCTTCGTCTTCGTGGGATACATCGCACCGACACCGAGGTAGTCTGCGCCGTCTGCCTCTGCCTTCAGTGCCTCGGTGAGATTGGCAGCGGAGACGCCCAAGATCTTATCTGGGCCGATCATCTGCCTTGCGATGGCCGCCGGCATATCGCTCTGCCCCACATGAACGCCTGCCGCATCCACCGCCAGCATGATGTCGATGCGGTCATCGATGATGAGAGGGATATGATAGCGGTCTGTCACTTCCTTCAGCCTGCACGCCCGTTCGTAGAGCAGACCCGTATCCCCTTCCTTTTCACGAAGCTGCACGAGCGTCACGCCGCCCCGGATCGCCTCTTCGACGACAGTTTCAAATCCTTCTTTGGGCATACGCCGGTCAGTCACAAGGTAGAGCGTGAGATCAAAGGATGTCATACTTGCCCTCCGCTTCCATGACAGAGGCGCTCATGCTGCCAAGCTCATCCAGGATGCCCATGTGAAAATGACCAAGCCCCTGATGCCCATATGATCTCCAGGCTCTTTCGCCCGCGATCCCCATCGAGAGCATCGCCGCGGCAGAGGCGCCGAAGGGATCCTCCGGATGCGCACCGACAAACGCACCGACGAGTGTGGTACACATGCAGCCGGAACCCGTGATATCCGACATCTCCGGGCAGCCGTTGCGGATATGCATGACCCTTTTCCCATCTGTGATGATATCCGTCTTGCCGCTGATGACGACCGTCGCATGCCATTTCTTCGCCAGCATCGAAGCGACCTCTTCCGCGACCTTGGCATCTGCCTGGCCCGCGTCGACCCCCTTTGTCGCCACTGCCTCTCCTCCCAGAGAGCAGATCTCAGAAATATTTCCTCTCACGACCGCCATCCGGATCTGACGCATGAGTTCAGCCGCCATACGGTTTCTGAAAGGCGTCGCCCCCACGCCAACAGGGTCAAAAACGACAGGAATGCCGAGTGCATTCGCCTTGCGGCCTGCCACCATCATCGCTTCGACCTTCGTCACATTGAGCGTCCCGATATTCAGCACCAGCGACTGCGCGATGGAAACCATCGACTCTGCTTCATCCACCGCATCCGCCATGACAGGCGATGCGCCGATCGCAAGACAGGCATTCGCGCAGTCATTGACCGTCACATAATTCGTGATGTGATGCACAAGCGGTCTTCCCGCTCTGACCTGATCGATATAAGATGTAAATGTCATTTCCTTTTCCCCTTTGCTTTCGTTTTAGCTGCCTTATCCAGATACCGTTCCACCATTTGGGGATTCGGCTCTGTCCCATACCCGCGGCGATAGTAATCTGCGAGCACTTCATAGAAATCCTCATTCCGTTTCTCTGCCATTTTTTGTGCGAACTGGAAAGCCTTGGCCGGATTCTCATGATGAAGCTCTCCCGCCTCCTCGCCGGAGGGGCCTGCAAAATACGTCCACAGGAAGAAATCCATATCCATGATCCGTGCATGCCTTCCATTCGCCGCAGCCTTTAGGAAATCCTCATTTCTCTTCCCGATATCCGCACCATGGTAGAGATAGAGATACGCAAGAAGCGCCCAGGCCTCCGCGCTGCCCGCCTTTGCCGCCTTCTCACAACAAGCCGCCGCATGCCTCGTATGCTCAAGATAGGTATCGAAAAACCGTCTCTCGCCCCGCCGCTCGGCAAGCTCTTCAAATATCGGCTCCAGTACCCGCAGCTCCGTCACCACTTCATTGATATAGTACTGCACCCAGCTCTCACGGCAAGCCTCATGCCCTGCCTGCATTCCCATCTCCAGATCCTTCAGATAGAGATCCATCCGTCCCCGGCGTCGCTCGATGTCTGCCAGTGCGAAGAGACAGCTCGTATCCCCCGCTGCATGAAGCTTCTCTAGGAAGGAATGGAGAAGCTCTTCGACCTCCTCATAGCGCGGCGTATCGATATACGCCTGCACCACGCCCAGCATCCCTATCGCAGCCGCTCTTTTCTCTCCCTGATCCCCCAGCTCATAGGAGCGCAGATACCAAGCAAGCGCCTTTCGAATTTCCCGATGCACATGAAGGCCAGTCGCATACATCTCGCCCAGCTGCCGGCAGGCGAGCGCACTTCCGGCATCCGCCGCCTGCCTATAGAGACGCAGCGCACGCGGGATGTCCCGCTTCGTCCCATAGCCCTCGGCGAAGCACACCGCCACACGAAAGAGGCACAGCGCATCGCCGCGCATCGCCCCCTTCATGTACCAGGAAAATGCCTCCTGATCATCTCGTGGCGTCGAGCCCGCCGTGAAATGCTCACTGTAAAGATCCCCGACCGCCGCATACGCTTCATAGATCCCCGCCTTGATCGCCTCTTCCAGCCAGGTGAGTGCGATGTCTCGCACCTCGGTCACCCGAAGCGCATCCTCACGCATGAGCATCCCTGCCCGGTATGCCCCCCGGTCGACTCCCTGCTGGAAGCTTTCGCTATAGAAGCCAAAGGCCGCCTGATAATCCCGCTGGCGGCCAAGACCCTTCTCACACATCTCTCCAAGTATGAGACAGCTTTCCCCATGCCCGCGATCTGCCAGCATTTGGAACGCCTCCTCTGCCTTCTTGTAGTTTTTCTCTGCCAGGAACTGCTCGCCGAGCGCATAGAGATCCTGCACCGCATTCGTTTTGCCCAGCATCACGGCATGCCCCAGATACTCCATCGCTTTATCGTAATTTCGTATATGAAGATAGTCCTTCCCCAGCCTCACCAGGGAATCCGCCTCGTCCTCTCTCATGATTTCGCCTCATTTCCGTTTTCTTTTTATTTTACCACGTGACCTTAAGAAAACGGAATAAAAAGGACCGCGAAAAATAGGAAATCTATTTTTCGCGGTCCTCACTCACGGAACATGTCTCCGAAACGTCCTGCATCAGCGATTCTTTTCGACGAAGGCCTTCAGCTGCGGATATCCCACATCGCCATAGCCGATGATGCTGTCCACCGGTTTGCCATCCTTGAAATACACGATATCCGGGATCGTCTCGATGTGATAGCGCTCTGCCAGCTCTCCATCCTCATCGATGTTTACGCCGTAGATCGGGATGTTGATCTCCTCCGACAGCTTCACGATCATCGGCTGCAGGCGGCGGCAGTAGCCGCACCATGGTGCGCTGAAGCCGGCGATCATATCACCCTTTTCCAGCGCCTTGTCGAAATTTTCTGTGCCTGTGATCATCTGGATCATGGTTGGTACCTCCTTTTGTAATATCGAATTTTCTCTATCTGAATCATATCACATATATCGATGAGTGTCAATGCAGAAAAGGATGGCAGATCCGCAGATCGGGTCTGACTCATCCGCTGGATCGTCCCCTGCCTCTTCATCCAAGTGCGTCTTGCCTTGGCTTCTTCGTATGTAAAAAAACGCCTTTACTTCTCGCTTCTTATTTGCGATCCAAATCCCCCTCGCCATCCGTTCTTCCCATATAAAACAAAAAAGAATCGCATCGCTGCGATTCTATCACTTGCTGGTGGAGATGAGGGGAGTCGAACCCCTGTCCAAAAAGCCTGTCCCATAAACCTCTCCGAGTGCAGTTCACTGTTTTAAGATTTAAGCAAAGTATCGTACAGGAACAAACTGCCTTTGCCGATCTCGGAATTGTTTTCGAAACGAAAGTCCCAAGCATCCTTCCGCTCTATCCTATTGGTTGATGTCAGCCTGCGGTCATAGGAAAACTGCAGGGGACATTAGCAGATTAGGCTGCTAAAGCAAAATCACGTTTTGCGTTTAGGTTTTTCCACCGTTTAACGGGCAGGTGGGATCCCGACTCGCTGTTTATGTCCCAGAATCTCCTGTCGAAACCGGTACATCCCCAAAGGTACTTATCTATTGTATGCGATAAGAGGGAAAATGTCAATTTCGCCGCCCGTGAGGACGTGCAGTCATCCCAGCTGCTTCCTGCGCATGATATCCGCATACGCAAGGCGAGCGCCCATGGATTCCGCGCTCTTGACTGCATCAAGGACGGCAAGGCGGATGGCTTCTTCTGCAAGATAGCCCACCGTATCGACAGGCGCGGCGATCTCTCCGGATGCCATGGTAAAGACGGTATCCCCATCCATCGTGGTGTGGACGGGGCGGATGGATCTGGCGAAGCCATCGTGTGCCATACCGCTCACCGCCTTGCATTCCGCCTTGGTGAGCTTCGCATTCGTTACGACGCAGCCGATGGAAGTATTGCCGCCAAGGATACGCTCAAATCCTTTGAGCATGAAGTCGTGCGAAGAAAGGATGGTTTTCTCATCATCGGAAAGAATACCGGCGAGCGTGGTCTCTTTGTCGTACACTTCGCCGCACGCATTGACAGCCATGTAGGCCCCGACACAGAGTCCGCTTTCGAGGGATATCTCCGCATAGCCGGCGCCACTCTTCATGGCATGCTCTACGCCCTTGAGCTTGCCGACCGTCGCGCCTGTCCCTGCACCGTAGCAGCCGACGGGAAATGTCACATCCGCCCGCTTCGCCGCCTCGTATCCCATGGCAAGATCGGGATGGGCTTTCGGATCGCCGATCAAAAGGTCGAAGAGCACCGCGCCGCAGACGATCGGCACAGACACCGGCCCTACGGGAAATCCGACACCGTCTTCTGCGAGAGCATTCATGACGCCACTGTCGGCTTCAAGGCCAAAGGCAGAGCCGCCGGAAAGGACCACGGCGTGGATCTGCTGCACCGTTTTCTCCGGAGAGAGAAGATCCGTCTCCCGCGTCCCCGGCGCGCAGCCGCGTACATCGACTCCCGCGGTCGCGCCGCCTTCCGGCGCCAGAATGACGGTCACGCCCATAAGACCCACACGGTCTTCCGCCGTGCCGATGCGAAAACCTGGGACGGATATGGTACGTGTGATCATGGAAATTCTCCTTTCGACTTTCGGGGAACTAGTGACTGGTGACTTGTGGCTGGGGACTGGGGATTAGTAGCTAGGGATTAGGGATTGGGGATTAGGTGTGACTGGTGACTGGGGTTCTCTGGTATCGTCATCCCGAGCGCAGCCGAGGGATCTTTCTTGCACTGCGGGAATCAGCGTGTATGCGCTGAGGGAAAACGATGTCCTAGTGCCGCCTCACATCAGGCGATGAGCGTTCTGCAATAAAGATCGAGGGCTACGCTCAAAATGACGATGCGCGCGAAGCGCTATCAAAACTCCGCGGCGCTTCCTAATTTTATGCGCCGTACCTTCACTCCTCACTCCTAACTCCTCACTCCTCACTTTAATCAGTGTTTCCTTACATTTCCCCTTTTCTTGCCATCTGGAGGCAGAGCGCAAGATCAGCAGGGATCGGCGCTTCGAAGTGCAGGGCCTTGCCCGTCACAGGGTGGCGAATGTCGAGTGTCCACGAATGGAGTGCCTGCCCTTCGATGGGGAAATGGTCTTTCTTCCAGCCATAGAGCGGGTCATTCACGACGGGATGGCGGATGTGTGCCATGTGGACGCGGATCTGGTGGGTACGTCCGGTTTCCAGCTTGCACTCGATCCAGGAGTAATGTGGCATGAATTCAAGTACACGGAAATGGGTGACGGCATGCTTGCCGGTCTTAGGCTGTACGTCCCATTTCATGCGATCCTTCGTACTGCGCCCCAAGGGGAAACGGATGACGCCCGTATTTCCTTCCATCTGCCCATGGACGAGGGCGACGTAGTGACGCTCCGCTTCATGCGTCGCGATCTCTTCCTTCAGCACAGGGAAGGCTTCCTTCGACTTCGCGACGACCATGACGCCTGAGGTATCCTTGTCAAGGCGGTGTACAATGCCCGGGCGTATGGGATCCTCGCAGGCCTCAAAAAGCGAAGGGCCGACATGAAAGAGGAGTGCATTCACCAATGTGCCATCCGGATTGCCCGAGCCGGGATGCACGACCATGCCGCGCGCTTTATTGATGACCAGCATGTGTTCATCTTCGTAGAGGATATCAAGCGGTATATCCTGCGGAATGAGCGCGATCTCCTTCTTCTCTTCCCAGGAGAAGGAGATCTGATCGCCTGTCTGCACATGGTAATTCGGGCGGATCATCTTGCCATCTGCGAGCAGCGCACGGCCGTCTTTGATCCATTTCTGTACTTCGGAACGGGTGAGCCCGGAGGCCTCTTTCAGGAACTGGTCGAGACGTTCGCCCGCTTCTTTCTCTGTCACGACGTATACTTTCTCACTCATGCTTCATGTCTCCAAAAATAAAATACAATCAGTGCCACGCCGACACAGATGAAAATGTCTGCTACATTGAAAATCGGCCAGATGCGGAAATCGAAGAAGTCCACCACCCCGCTGATGCGAACGCGGTCGATGGCATTTCCCAAAGCCCCTCCGAGCAGCATACCGATCGCCGCCGGGAAATAGCGGGGCTCTTCCGGGATGCGCTTCCGAAAGAAGAAGAACGCGCCAAAGAGCAGGATGACGATCGCAAGGAAAAACCATCTCTGATACGCCAGGATGCCGAAGGCCGCGCCGGGATTGATGATGTAGGTCAGATGAAATACCCCGGAAATGAGCGGGATCGATTCTCCCCAGACCATGTGCTGCTGGACGAACCATTTCACCAGCTGATCCAGCACGGTCACGAATAAAGCTATATAAACTGTCAGCATAGTACCTCCTATATATTGCTTTATTATAGCATGAGAGAGTGTGTGCGCGCAGTAGGGAGTTTTTTGTGGGAACGGAGCGGGGCGCCCCTTGATTGCGGATGAAAGCCTCGCACTCTCTAAGTGAGGAGTGAGAAGTGGTGGTGCGGCGCATCAAAATAGGAAAGCGCCGCGAAATTTTGATAGCACTTCGCGCCGTCGTCATCGAAAGCGCAGCCGAGGGATCTTTCTTGCACTGCGGTCACTATCACATAGGCACCGGCAGGGAAACGACGCCTTGGTGCTTCGTATTCTGCTTTCTCACACCCATCATTTATCCGTCTGCAAGGGAGATTTCTCGCTTCGCTCGAAATGACGATACGTGAGTCTGATGTCTCCTAGTCTTCTAGTCTCCTAGTCACCAGTCACTAATCCCTGGCTACTCATCCCTGCTTTCACACTTCGGGGTTCGGGGTTGTAGTGGCAGCTTCGCCGCAAAATAAAAAAGGCGATGCCCGAAGGTCACTGAAATGCTGCCTTCGGACATCGCCCCATTTATACATCGCGGCGCTTCTATATGGTTATGCGCCGCACTCCTGAACCTTGAACACAGAGTTGAGTAGCTAGGGATTAGGGATTAGGAGCGCCGAGTAACTAGTGACTGGTGACTAGTGACTAGTGACTTAAATACTACCTTCGGGCATCGCCCCATTTATACATCGCGGCGCTTCTATATTTTTATGCGCCGCACCACACCCCTGAACCTTGAACCCTGAACCTTGAACCTCAAACCCTTAATAATTGACAAATACCTCGATATTCTGTCTGCCAAAGTTATAGCAGTCCTCGAAAGACTCCATGCAGAGGTCGATGCGGTTACCGACGATCGCACCGCCGGTATCTGCTGCGACAGCATGTCCATAGTTCGGGATGAATACATTCGTACCGAGTGGGATGACGGAAGGATCGACCGCCACCGTGCCGTGACCGGCCTGTGTACCGGTCGCAGTGATGCCGCTGCCGCCTCCATCGCTAGGATGATACGCACTCGCATGCATATTGGCGACCCAGCCCATCGTCCCTTCTGCCTTGCCGGTCTTCATGATGCCCGGCGTTCCATCAGAGAGCACCTTGGCATGAGCAACGACAGTCTTCACGACCTTGCCGCCGGAGATGAATTCATCGATTTCCACTTCCCGCTCGCCCGGGACTCCCTCTTGGACGACAACTTCCTGATCTTCTCTGAGGCTGCCATCGTACCATTTATTATAGTGGATCGGCATGGCCTCCTTGCGGAAGACCTTCCGCGCGGTATACGGGACGACGTGGATCTGCATGCCTTCTTTCACCTGCATCAGACCGTCTTCGATCGGCATCATCTTCTTCCAGTCGAAGCCCGCGTCATTCACCACGCCCTGCACCGTCTGCTGCGTGGTATAGACGATCTTTTTCTTGCCATTCGCGATGATGGAAACAGGCACTGCCCGCTCCACCACGATGACCGCGCCATTCGTGACCTCCTTCGTGCTTGTCCAGAATGTGTCATACGCCTTCAGTGATACATTGAGCTCGCTCAATACATTCTTGAAATTGGAGGCTGCTGTAGAAATGACCTGCTTGTGAGCCCCATCATATACTGTGACAGTCTTCGCAGGACTTGCGCCCAGAAAATCCAAAGATGCTGCCGCAAGATCCACCTGGCTTCCCAAGGCAACCGCCGCCAATATACATGCTAATACTTTTTTCGCTTTATTCATCGTTGAAGGTTTCATAAATGCATCTCCTATGGCCGTTATTCTACCATAGAGAGACTTTTTGTCAATTTTTCCGATGTTGACAATATCAGAAGCTCTCATTTATTCCGTATCTATCGAATATTTCATTCATATTCTCCAGTATACATCGCGTACTATCCTTTGCTGCTCTTTTTGTCATATTGCCATTTTCATCTTATACTATCGAGTATTATTCATTGAATCAATTGTCAATCTTGTATCTCTCCAATAGACATTTGAGAATTATTAACAAATTATGAATCACTCTAGCTCCCATGTTATCGTTTCTTTCGCATTTTATGCATTCCGCTTTCCACCCGATTGTCAACCTTGAGCTAGTCTCATCTCTCATCCGAGATAGCCCAACTTTGTCCCATCTTTGACCCTTCGTTCTTCTCATTTTTTCGTAAAGTGGGAAATTTGCCCACCAAAATCCTTGAAATTTACAATTCTTTCCCAAAAAGAGAAGATGGCAGAAGGAAAAGTGGATAATAGAGGATCAGCTTTCGGATCAGACGCACAGCCTGATCCGAAAGCCGATCCCGGTGGCGGAGGCTTCGCAGCAGGATACAGTTTGGCGCTGCTTGCCCGTTTGCGGTATAGGTGGCTTTCCGTTTGATCTTCCTGACCCCCATCTCCTGACGAAGAAAAATGATCCCCTCTTTGGCTCGAAAGGGCTTGCGCTCCGTGCTGTCATTTGACATCGGATACCCGGGCTTTTCCAGTCAGGCAAAGAAAAAAGCCGAAGCATTCGCTTCGACTTTTTCTTTGCCTCTTTACTTTTCTTTTTTTCCAAAGACAGGCATGTAGGGTTCCATTTTCTGCGCGAGGGTCAATTCATCTTCGCGGTCACGCTTCTCCGCGATACGCTGGAATTCAGCCTGAGCGCCCACTTTATCAGCAGGTGCGATCTCCTTTTTCCACATGCCATCAGACTGCATGATGTGCGCTTTCTGATTGTCCGCGAGCTCCATATTGACCATGGTCTTCAGGCGATGGCAGAGGTCGGCGTCACGCACAGGGATCATGAGTTCGACACGGTCATTGAGGTTTCTTGGCATCCAGTCCGCACTGCCGATATACAGCTCTTCACGACCGCCATTGGCGAACCAGAAGACACGGCTGTGCTCCAGGAAGCGGCCGACAAGGCTTCTGACGGTGATGTTGTCGCTGACGCCGGGGATACCGGGGATGAGTACGCAGATGCCGCGGATGATGAGCTCGATCCTGACGCCTGCCTGAGAAGCTTCGTAGAGCTTATCTATGATCTCCTTATCGAGGAGGGAATTCATCTTTGCGACCATGTGTGCCTGCTCGCCCTGCTTGGCGAAGGCGATCTCGCGGTCGATGAGCTCCATGCAGCGCTGTCGGAGATTGATCGGCGCGACGATGAAGGAGTCCCACAGCGGCGGGTCAGAGTAGCCGGAGAGCAGATTGAAGAAGGCAGAAGCATCGCTGCCGAACTGGTCATTGCAGGTGAATACGCCGAGATCCGTATAGAGCTTGGCTGTGGATGCATTGTAGTTGCCGGTCGCGACATGGACATAGCGGCGGATGCCGTCCTTTTCGCGGCGGATGACGAGCGTACACTTCGAGTGTGTCTTAAGGCCGACAAGGCCGTAGATGACATGCGCACCTGCTTTTTCAAGACGGCGGGCCATCAGGATGTTATTCGCTTCATCGAAGCGCGCCTTGACTTCCATGAGGACAGTGACCTGCTTGCCGTTCTGTGCTGCTTTTTCGAGCGCCTGAATAATCGGCGAGGAGGAAGCCACGCGGTACAGGGTCTGCTTGATGGCAAGGACATCGGGGTCAGCCGCAGCAGAAGCGACGAAATTGACGACCGAGTCTTCAAAGGATTCATAGGGCAGATGCACGAGGAGATCTTTCTCACGGATCATCTCGAAAATATTCTTTCGCCCATCCTTTTCGAGCTGGATCATGGACCATGGGCGATGCGGATGCGCTTCCGGATAGCGGAGATGGTCGTAGCCCTTGATGCCGCAGAAGGAAAAGAACATCGTCATATCGAGCGGTCCGTCGATCTCATACAGATCCTCCTTCGCGAGGTGCATCTCCTGCGTCATGAAGCGTTGCATGAAGCGGCTGGTGCCTGCTTCGAATTCGATACGCACGGCTTCCCCGCGCTGGCGTTTTTTCAGCTGGCGCTCCACCTCGACGACGAGATCCTGCGCATCTTCTTCATCGATCGCAAGATCCGCGTCACGCGTGATGCGGAAAGGATGTGCTTCCAAGAGGTCGTAGCCGATAAAGAAACGGGACGCAAAGTGACGGATGACCTGCTCCAAGAGGACGAAGTCGTGGCGTCCCTTCTTTTCCGGATCATCCGGCAGGCGGACGATGCGCGGAAGCAGCGATGGCACCGGTACGATCGCCGTCTTCACATCGATATCATTTTCCTCATCCAGCGAAAGGTCACGCTCATTCCTTTCGAGCAGCATCGCGATATTGAGGCTCTTCGAAGCGAGGAACGGGAACGGATGCGAGGAGTCGACAGCCATCGGTGTGACGACTGGGAATACCTGCCGCTCGAAATAGTCCTCCATCCACTTCTTCTGCGCTTCTGTCGCATCTTCCGGATGAATGAAATAGAGCCCTTCCGTGCGAAGCTCGGACAGGATCATATGGAGGAAACGATACTGGCGCGCGACGAGCTTCTGGCAGGTATCGGAGATCTGCTCGAGCTGCTCCTCCGGCGTCATATGGGCGATGTCACGGCGCTTCACGCCATTTTCCTTCTGGTGCTTCAGCCCCGCCACGCGGATCATGAAGAATTCATCCAGATTCGAACTCGTGATCGCCAGGAATTTCAATTTTTCCAGCAGGGGATTGTTCGGATCCACTGCTTCCTGCAGTACGCGGCGATTGAACTGCAGCCACGACAGCTCGCGGTTCAGATAATAATGCTGATGTCTATCCTGCACGTCCATAGTTACCTCCGCTCCAATTTGGCTTCCATGCCAAATACCGTTTCAAACATTGTTTTTTCTTTATTAAACAGCCATGTCTCCAAAGCTGTATCCTCACTCGATTCATATTCGATGACAAGCGCATCCCCCGAGATATGGGCCGAAAGATCTTTCAGCTTCTGCTTCCTCGACATATCCATCGCACGGACCAGACGGAAGATGGCTATCAGCTTCAGCGCCGTCATCTTCGACTCATCTGACAGGATGCGGAATGGCTCATCGTCATCATTCGGGAACCCCTTGTGATCATAGTAGACGATGCACGCCACGATATCCTTCTCGCGGTCGGAAATCCCGAAAATATCCGTCCCGCGGACCATATTCCACGCCTGCATGGACGAGCCAAGAAGATTCACATACTTCCCGATCTGGTAGAGGATGATCGCCATGCGGAGCAGGAATTCATCACGGTCATTAAGCCCATTTCCGCGGTCAAAGGCCTGAACGATCACTTTGCTGTAGAGCTCCATCGCCTTCGCATGCACCGGTTCATAGTAATAGTCTGCCGCGATCGAGCGCGTCAGCTCCAGATTCTGCGCGCGCATGTACGCAAGTGCCGGATCATTCGTCTTCTGCGCCCCATAGAAGAGCGATGCCGAACGCACGAAGGTCATCCCCATCATGACTACATGCTTCACAGGGATCGCATTCAGGATCTCCTGATAAATATGCAGCGTCGGCGAGACAGTGAGCGCCCACGCCTCACTGATATGATACTTCTGCATGATCATCGAAGTAGAGAATTTCCCCACCTCATCATACACCTTGCCGAATTCCTGAGGCTTCACCTCCGCGATATCCAGTCGGTCAAGGTCATGGTGCAAGAGCATCGCGACGATCCTCGCCTCACGGCCCGAGAGAACGACCGTATCGATATCATACTTTCTGATCGATACCCAGAGCGGCTCCATGATCGCATGGATATACTCCGCCAGCGCTTCCGGGAAATAGCGCGACTCACGCTGGTTCGTCGTGAACGTCTCCAAAAGGCGGAGCGTCCCGATGTGTACATTGTGCTGGTAGCAGAGCGAGCCCTTCTCCCACACCGTCAACCCCACGCACCCCGACGTGATGTCGACGAAGAGGAAATTCTTCCCCAGACGCTCATTCGCCGCGCGGTTATACTGCTTCAGCTGGTAGGAAAGGCCGAAATGCTTGAAATAAATCTCCTGCGGCATATCCACGACCTGCACATTGAATCCCGTCTTGACACGGATCAGATCCAGGATCGAGCGGCAGTTATCCGCCTCACGGAAAACCGCCGTCGCATACGCCGCATATACCTTCACCTGATAATCCGACAGCAGCTGCTTCAAGCCATTCAGCATGCGGCAGAGCTTCCGGATCGAAGCGAAAGACAGATTCTTATGATTGAATACCTCTTCCCCAAAGTTCGTATCCTTCCTCACGGACTCGATGACACGGACTTCATTGACATTCTTGTACTCCACGATACGAAGAGACAGATTCGACGAGCCGATGTGAATGATACCGTAAATGAGCGGCTTTTGTTCTGACATAAGTGGCCCTCCTTTTATAAACAGCGGGTATCTTGTAATCCCATATATCCATAAAAATGAAACGTAAAAGTTAGGAGTGAGGAGTGAAGAGTGGTGGTGCGGCGCAGAAAATAATGAAGCGCCGCGGAGTTTTGATAGCACTTCGCGCACATCGTCATCCCGAGCGTAGCTGAGTAATGCTATTAAGTTAAGCGGCAGAACATTCTTGGCTCCCCATCGGGGGAGCTCCCCGAAGGGGAGAGGGGGCTACGTAGCGGTATTGCATGAAAGTGTTGGAATATCGATAACATCGGACTATTCAACATAGCACGCTATACCGCTAGCATGCCCCTATTGCCTTCGGCACTTCCCCCGAAGGGGGAAGCAAGACGTTACGTAGCTAACGATTTCCTTAACTTAATAGCATTACGTAGCCGAGGGGTCTCTCTTGCAGAACGGTCAGCGTGCTAACTGCGCTACTTTAATCATCGCTTGCTTCTAATCCCTAGCCACTAATCCCTAATCCCTGCTTTCACACGTAATTCAAGGAGTGGCGCGCAAGAAATAAAACGCCGCCCCCTTGCCTTCTCGTACTTGGCTGGTGTGCGATGAAACAGGTCACACGCAGAAGCATACCTTTTAATGATAGCCCACTCCCGTAAAAAGCACGTAAACAGCGGGCAAAGTTTCTCTTTATAATTATACCATGACTTATATGCATAGCGGAGCTCAGGGAGCCCTTCCCGTTAAAGGAAATTCTGATAGTATGGTATGGAAAAAACGTAGAATCACGAAATTATATATAAAAGCGTGATTTTTATCACACTTTTATATATAATTTCGTGATGCATGGCAAATAGCACGCAAAAAGAGGGGAGCCGGTCAGGCTTCCCTCTTTTGTCTATCTTTCCTTCTTCACAGGCAGGCGCTTAGAGCTTGAGTTCGTTTTTGGAATGGGAAGCTGTTCTACTATCACCACAAATGAAAGAATATCCGAAAACTCCGCTATCCACTGTCCCTGTATTTTTCTTCAAAATCACCTTCGACGTCGCGCACACATCCACGGAGAAGCCATTAAACCCTTTAAACCTATGACATCAAACTATCCCCTTCTCCAAGCGCCATTCCGATCAGCCTATCTGCCTGATCCGCCATAAATAGAGGGATATTCAGCACGCCCTCATCCATGCGAAGATTATTCATCGAGAAACGGACGCGAAGCTTCGTTTCCTCTGCGAACGTCTCCGCATACTTCCGAAGACTGCGGCTCTTGATATTCGTATCCGCCTTCACCTCGACAGGGATGATATCATTCTTCCGCTGAATGATGAAGTCCACCTCATACGGCGGATTGATGCGCGACCAGTAATGCGGCATCGCATCGAACTGGGGAACCAGTGACTGCAGGATGAAATTCTCCGTCAGCGCCCCCTTGAACTCCGTAAAAAGCCGGTTTCCTTCACGGAAAGCCACCGGGTCGAGCTTCGACAGGCGGCGCAGCACACCGACATCAGCAAGATACATCTTGAACGCCGAAAGATCCTCATAGGCTGACAGCGGCAGCCCCGGCACCGTGATGCGGAAGACCTTGTAAACCAGCGCCGCATGCACCAACCACTCAAGCGCATCCTCATACTCCCTCGCCCGCGCGCCCTCTTTGATGACATTATAGAGGAACTTCTTATTCTCCCGCGCCAGCTGCGACGGCAGCGAATTCCACACCCGGCCGATCTTCGGATACTCCCGGGGCTCCGGATGCTTCATGAAATCCCGCTCATACGCCTGAATGATATCCATCAGCACCTGCTGCACCTGCCCCACCGACTGCGTCTCCTCCCAGCGGCTGACCACCTCCGGCATCCCGCCCGTGACATAGTACATCTTGAGCTTCTCCGCGAGCGGATTGAAAAAAGCATCAGGTAGCGGCGCGATCTCATCCACCGCGGCGAGGTAGGCCGCCAGATTCTCACTTCCCGTTGCCATCAGAAACTCCGTGAAATTCATCGGATAGAGAGATAGGAAATCGACCTTCCCCACAGGGAAGGAGGAGGGCCTTGCGAGCGTGATCCCAAGCAGTGAACCAGCGCAGGCCACATGGTACTCCGGCGCATTTTCCGCAAAATACTTCAGTGCATTCAGCACCTCGGGCGAATCCTGCACCTCATCGAAAATAAGCAGCGTCTTCCCCTTCTGGATATCCTGCCCACTCGCCATCGCCAGATTCGGAAGAATACGCTGCACATCCTTCGTCGTGCGGAAGAAATCACGATACTCCGGATTCTCATCAAAGTTGAAATAGGCGGTATTTTCATAGTACATCCGCCCGAACTCCTTCAATAGCCACGTCTTCCCCACCTGGCGCACGCCCTTCACGATCAAGGGCTTCCTGTAAGGAGAGTTCTTCCAGGAAATCAGCTGTCTCATCGCAAGTCTTTTCATCGTTATCACCTTTTTATATATAATTATGTGATTTTTCTCACACTATTATATATAATTTCGTGATTCATGGCAAATAGCGCACAAAAAAGAGGGGAGCCGGTCAGGCTTCCCTCTTTGTCTATCTTTCCTTCTTCACCGGCAGGCGCTTAGGGCTTCAGTTCGTTTTGGGAACTTGCCTCCTCATAGTCGCTGTCTTCGTTCTTGTGAAGGATCACGCTGGAGACGCTCGCCGTCCCGCTATCACTTCCACCCGTGCCGGAGCTGCCGGAGCCGCTATTCAGTTTACCAAAATCGGCTGTACCAAAATTAAAATCATTCCATTTATAGGTGATATAATCCCCCACCCCTGACTCTTTACCATTCAGCGTGATCCGTTTCCCTACCATACTCCCCTCGAAGCTGTATTCTGTCTGCCCATTTGTTTTAATCCCCTCGAAATTAATTTCTCCATTTGGCGCATAAACTACAGCCTTAACAGGGGAATCAACCCAAAGCTTTACATTTCCATGCAATGAAATGATAGCCATAGGCTGCTTAGGATCTGCCGGAATCATATTTGCGTAAATGGAAATATCCCCATCCGCAATAATGGTTTTAAACCTTTGTCCCCATACCTCAAATGTATTGTATCCATGATTAACGGTCTGATCATAAACCCCATCTGTCTTTACAAATACCCCCTCTTCTCCTTGGCTATGATGCAAACGCATATCCTCCACATAGTCATAAATTGCTTTCGTCTTCGCATTGCTTTCAGACAGGGAAATATCCAACGATGGAGAATAGCAATCCTGTGCAACCACATCGGCAGCAGCACCGGTTTTATCAAAGTAACCAAGTCGATTATAGTGGTACCACTTTCCGTTGATCAGCTGATCGTGAACATACCAATCGCTAATAGGCTTATTATTCTGATGCGCCCAATCCGCTTCACCACGGCTCTTCCACAATTCCGCATCATTATTAATAGAAGTAGTAAAATTTTCAGACTCAACCCAACCGGAAAATTCTTCGTACTTGCCATTAATACCAAAAGCGCCATTCGAGTGTACTTTTCCAATAATTTTGTGCTTATAATTGAGTAGCGTAAACGGAGGTCTTTTCTCAGCTTCCCCCCATACTTCTCCCGACTGGGAAGCTTTTCTCCTATCTCCGCAAATAAATGCATAGCCGAAGACACCACTATCCATAGGTTCTTTCTTCAAAATCACCTTCGTCGTCGCACGCACATCCACGGAGAAGCCTTTGATACCTACGAACTCAATGAACTTCGACCCGATGGTCTCCGTCGCATCCAAAGACAGCAATACACCATCCGCCTTCGTCTCATCCTTCGGCGGTCTAGTATAGAGCTTCACATCATACTTCTCTCGGATTTTATCCAGAGAGAGCTTCCTATCCTCCTCATTATCCAGATTCGCCTGCAGGTATTGCTCTGCGACGCGATACATCTCTGCTGTATTCTTCTCATCATACACATACGCCGCCGCAAGCACCGCCGCGTCCGCCGCCTTCTGCAAGCGCGCATGACGGGCGAAGCCATTCCCGAGGTCCACCGCGAGCCCCGCGCAGCCGAAAAGGATCGGGATCAATACCGCAAAAAACACCATGTACGCTCCGCGCTCATTCTTGAGCGCGGAAAGCAGGCGATGCAGAAAAGTCATAGTATCACCTCGTAGCGAAGCAATAAGAAATGAAAAATGCGAAATGAGGAATGATGGGGGCGCGCAAAAGCAAAAGCGCCGCGAAGTTTTATATAATGACAGTTATTTCCGAAAAGCAATGCCAGTCACCAGTCACTAGTCACTAGTCACTAAAAATCATATTCGCCATTAGTATACCATAGTCACCCTAGAGATTTGAAATGAAAATACACGCAAAAACGCCCGCCGGATGGCGGACGCTTTCATTGATCGAAATGACTAGTGGCTAGTGACTGGTGGCTAAGGACAGTGACCGGCACGCAAAGTGCGGGCATCGCCCCGTTTACAAAAATCGACGCGGAGCGGCGCTCCGTCTAAGCCTTCCCCGCATGGGTAATGCTATTAAGTTAAGGAAATCGTTAGCTACGTAACATCTTGCTTCCCCCTTCGGGGGAAGTGCCGAAGGCAATAGGGGCATGCTAGCGATATAGCGTACTATGTTGAATAGTCCGATGCTATCGATATCCCAACACTTTCATTCAATACCGCTACGTAGCCCCCTCAGCCCTTCGGGCAGCTCCCCCGATGGGGAGCCAAGAACGTTCTTCCGCTTAACTTAATAGCCTTCCCCGCATGGGGAAGGGGGACCGCAGAGCGGTGCTCGGGTGCTCTCATAAACGACGTACTTGAGACGCATTCCCCCGCTCTCTTTCATACCGCCAGTGCCCTATCCGCCCCTTCGGGGCACCTTCCCCTCGAGGGGAAGGCGATTCCTGCTCAGCGGCGAAGCCGCCACCCTCATTCCTCATTTAATTTCCTTCCAGCATCGCTACGCCGAGCGGCGGGCTTTCGAGGAAGGTGACTTTCGGATTTCTCTGAGCGAGCCAGCCGGCCTGCCAGGCATTCGGCAGGAGATAGACCGGGCGCTCGCGGCGGTCATAGACGACCATCGCATTGTCGATGCCAATAAGCTCTTCCGGCGGGATGTCGCCCTCCGTCCAGCGGGCCGCGGTGTAGGAGAGAGGCTCCAGATTCACCTGCACATTATATTCATTTTCCAGACGGTACTTCATGACTTCGAACTGCAGCTGGCCGACAGCACCGATGATGAAAGACTCCATCACATACGGCTGCTTATAGACCTGGATCGCGCCTTCCTGCGCGAGCTGGGAGACACCATTCAGGAACTGCTTTCTCTTCATGCTGCTTTCCGGAGACAGGCGAGCAAAGAGCTCCGGCGGGAAGACCGGGAAATCAATGAAGGTGACCGGATGCTTCTTCTCGCAGACGGTATCACCGACACCGAGCTCACCGGTATCGAAAAGACCGATGATGTCGCCGGGGTAGGCTTTCTCGACCGTCTGTCTTTCCGTCGCGAGGAACTGCTGCGGCTGAGAGAGGCGAAGCATCTTGCCGCTCTGGCGATGCAGGACAGTGATGCCTTTCTCGAAGACGCCTGAGCAGATACGCATGAAAGCGACGCGATCATGGTGCTTCGGGTCCATATTCGCCTGGATTTTGAAAATGAAACCGGAGAACGCCGGATTTTCCGGCTCGATGGTGCCTTCCAGCGTCTTTCTCGCTTCCGGCGGCGGCGCAAGCTCCAGGTATTTCTCCAGAAATGGCTGTACGCCGAAATTCGTCATAGCCGATCCGAAGAACATCGGTGTCAGCTCGCCCTTCGCGACCTTTTCCGCGTCGAAGGGATCGCCCGCTTCATCAAGAAGCTCCAAGTCATCACGGAGCGCATCGAGCACGTCCTGTCCGACCTGAGAAATGATGGCTTCGTCATCGATCTTGCCGGAGATCACTTCCAGCTTCTTCACGCCATGAGCATTGTCCTTGATGAAGATATGGCACATCTCCGTCTCACGGTCATAGATACCCGTGTAGTCGCCATTCACCCCGATCGGCCAGTTCATCGGACAGGAACGGATGCCGAGCACATCTTCAATGTCCGCCATCAAGTCGAACGGATTCTTGCCGAAATGGTCAATCTTATTCACGAAAGTAAAGATCGGGATCCCGCGGTCCGAGCAGACCTTGAAGAGCTTCTTCGTCTGCGCTTCGACGCCCTTCGCCACATCGATGACCATGACCGCCGAGTCGACAGCCATCAGCGTGCGGTAGGTATCTTCCGAAAAGTCCGCATGCCCCGGGGTATCCAGAATATTGATGCGGCAGCCCTGATAATCGAACTGCAGCACCGAACTCGTGACAGAGATCCCGCGCTGTTTTTCGATTTCCATCCAGTCAGACACCGCATAGCGCGCCGTCTTCCTCGCCTTGACAGAGCCTGCGAGATGGATCGCACCCCCGTAAAGCAGTAATTTTTCCGTCAATGTCGTCTTGCCGGCATCCGGGTGGGAAATGATCGCAAACGTCCGGCGGCGTTTGATTTCTTCTAAGTCAGTCATATTGCACCTCAATCAAAAATATACATCGCTTCATTATAGCATATTTATATGACAGTTCGTAGAAGAAAAGGAAAGCGAAAGCGGCATTCTTCTACACAAAAACGCACAGGCGGAAAAGCCTGTGCGTTTCTCTCTGTACTTCTCATTTCAGATCACGAAGGACATGATACTTAGTTCCAGTTCCATCCTTTCGTGTGTTCTCTCCCACCTGCATCGAGACATTATTCTTCAGACGCTTGATCTCACCCGTAGCAGGATTCACTCGATACACATCCGTCGTGACCTTTGCCCCCACCGACTGCTCGGCGAGCGTCTTCCCGCCATTCTTATCCGGACTATAAATGGAAATCGCATAGTACAGCTCTCCATTCTGTCTATAGCCCACCATCGCCCAGCTGTCATTCTCCAGCGCACTGGAATCGATCTGTCCCACAAATTTCGACAGACTGGTACTGTCGATCAGCCCATTCGTCGTCGTAAACTCCGGCCCTTTTCTTTTATCGAAATACGATCCATTCGTTCCGCCCATATAGTCGGCAAACGACTGGAATCCATTGTCCGTCTCTTTTTTCGCGAGCGCCAAAAGCTTCTCCTGCAGCCACTTCATATGTCGGTCGTAGACCTTCTGCTCCGTATCCTGCTCCGGCTTTCCCTCTCCATCACTTTTGCCTCCCGTTTGAAGAAGCTCAGCCGCAGAGTCAAAAATCCCGGGAATCCCGTCTCCGTAAGACCCCAAAATCCCCCATCCGATCCCGACCACCAGGCCCAGCATGAGGGCATACTCCACAAAGTTGTTCCCCTTCTGTCCCATATCTCTTACCAGTCCTCTTTCTCGTATAATAAGTTCTAGGGTTTCATTTTACCATCTTTTCAAGAGAGCTACAAGGAGATAATAAGAGGCGAAGACTCACCCGCCCCAACGCAAGAAAAGGTGGGAAGCAAGAAGCGGACTTTTCACATCCTACATCATGACAAAAAGTGCGATCATCAGGATCGCCACAAAGAGAACGTAGAAGAACTTCTCCGCAAGCGCCTGCTGATTCTTCTTGGTCGAGACCTCGAAGCCGCAATGCGGGCAATACTTCAGCCCCTCTACATCCGGCACTGGACCACGGCAATGCGGACACACCTCGCAGTGCCCCGCCGCATACTGCGCGCGCTCCTCCGCCGTCAGCTCCGGCAGGATCTCCACCGGCGTATCCAACAGCCGGCACCCACACGCCGGGCAGAAACGGAGCATATTCCCCTCATACACCCGCCCGCACCCTCGGCAGCGCACCGCATCCTCCGGCAGCGGCTGCTCCAGCACCTGATGACACGCCGGACATCGATCCCAGCGCTTCCGCATCCCATGCCCGCAGTACGGACACTTCGAGAGATGCGGCCACGACGCCTCCCGGCTCCCCGCCTCCGGCGCATGCGAAGGCTTTGCAAGCGACGTGTAAGAGATCCCCGTCCCCGGGATCCCCACCGTCGTCCGCACGCCATTCTGTCCGAACGTCACATGCGCCCCGCGCCGCCCGATCGACGTCGAGACCCCGCGCTTCCCGACATTCAGCGTCACCCCCGGCATGATCTTGATCCGCCGCTGAAAACGAAATCCCATTTCTTCCGCCTTCTTTCCTTATATCTCTTTCGCGAGCAGCCACTTCCACATCGGGAGCACATGGATGGTGACCCCATTCCGCTCGATTTCCTCATCTTCACTATATGTCAGGATGTAAAGCGACTGGCCCTTCATGAATTCATTCAATTTCAAAAGACCACCCACTTCCCGCTCCAGCGTTTCCTCTGACTGATGCAGGAAATAGCAAACCTGCACCGCCATCTTCTTCTCCGGGATATAGAAATCCACCTCTATATTTCTTTCATAATAGTACACCTGATCCATCCCATAGCGCCGCACCAGCTCGATGGCCGCCAGATTCTCCAAAGCTGCCGTCACACCATCCAGCACCAGGAGCTGCAGCAGTCCCGTATCCATGAAATAATACTTCGGCGTCGTCTCCCGATCCACCAGCTTGCCCATGATATTTTGGATAGAAAAAATCAGGTACGAATCCTGCATATACGACACATACTTGATCACCGTCATCTTGCCGATCGCAAGACCGCTCCCTGCCACAATCCGCGTGAGACGGCTGTACGAAAGCGGATGACACACCGACTCCGCGATCTTCTTCAAGAGCAGACGCACGGCAAATTCATTCCCGATGCCATTCCTGGCGATGATATCCCCGAGGTAGATCGTCTGGTAAATGTTATTCAAATACATCCGCTTCGACTGTACATCGATCAATTCCGGAAACGCACCACTTTCCAGATACGCCTCAAAGGCGCTGGAAATCGCCGCCTTCCCCTTCATCGTCAGCTGCTTTCGCGGGCCCCCATCGATCCCCAGCGCCATAAGGTACTCCGAGAAATCATACGGATACACCACCCGCATCATGAAACGCCCGCCCAGCGTCGTCGCGATTTCCCGGCTCAGCATCTTCGCATTGCTCCCTGTCACGTATACATGGTACTTGCTGTCTGCCAGCCGCCGGACAAACTTCTCCCAGCCCGTCACATTCTGCAGCTCATCTAAGAAAACATGCGTCACCTTGTGATCTTCCGCAAACTCTGCCTGCACCTCCAAAAGCAGGTGCAGATCCCCCGCCGTCATCTCCAGCAATCGTTCGTCTTCGAAATTCACATAGAGAATATGGTCCTCCGAGACACCTTCTTTCAGCAGCTCGTGGATACGCTGGATCAGAAGATAGGACTTCCCTGCCCTTCGAATGCCCACAAGGCAGTAGTTCAGATTCTCCTCCCAGTCGAAAGCACGAGTAAGAAAGCCCTGTTCCTGCACCGTCTCCCACTGGTCTGCCAGCACTTCCTGTATTACTCTTTTATTCATATTGTCTCCTTCATAGAACAGAAAAGGGGTAATATTGTCTCATTCATAAGACAATATTACCCCTTTTCCGTCTCGTACGCAAGACAGATTGGCGCAAATCTTAAGGAAATAGTGATCTCCGTCATTTATAAAAAAGGCGTCATATAGAGCGGCAAATAGATGATCCCATTCTCCTCTTTCAAATCCGCCGGATGGAGGACGTAGGGTGTGTGAAGCTCACTGGGGAAACGCTTGATGAATTTTTTTAGTGAGGTCAGCGTATAGTTCTTGCTTGACTTCACTTCGATCGGCGAGATGTTGTGCGCATTCGTGATCTTGCTCTTGGCTATGAGAAAATCAATTTCCATCCGC
The DNA here is from genome assembly GCA_934193095.1 of uncultured Dialister sp. GTDB lineage: Bacteria > Bacillota > Negativicutes > Veillonellales > Dialisteraceae > Dialister. The sequence goes on from CAKPUX010000005.1 coordinate 26,782, forward strand.
TCGTCTTTGTCTGTTTTGGATGGATTCGAGTAGAAATAGAGTTTGTGCCCGGCAGCGCGAAGCATCTGGGCGGTCATGTTCTCTACGATCATACCCATGTTTACTTCGAGTTTATCGAAGAGGATTTTCTTATAGATTTCCTTACTGACGAGGCTGTTCTCGTCGAAGCTGTGGCTGATGAGGAGGCCGGTATCTGCCATATAGCATTTGAGGGTGAGTCTGTCCATATTGAGTTTCAGCCCGATATCGGGCGCGGTGGTATTGTAGCAGGCATTGACAATCATGGCATCGGTCAACCAGAAGAGGGCGTCTTCATAATTTCTGGCAGCAGTCCCTTTTCGCAGAGCAGAGAAGCGAAATCTTCTTTCGTGCCTTGCAAGCTGCGCAGGGATGTCGTCGAAAATCTGAGTGACTTTCATTTCACATCCGGCCGCGTGCTTGGCGATGTCTGCGCGATAGAGTGCGAGGATATCCCGCTTCACCTGATCCACTTTTGTAAAGTCACGGCTTTCGACGTAGGCATTGACCGCCTGAGGCATGCCGCCGACGATCATATACTGCCGGTAGTAATCCATGCCTTTGCGATGAAGTGCCTGCCCCATGGGGGTCTTCTTTGCAAAGCAGCGGGCCACAAGCGGCATAAACTGTTCATTTCCCAAGGCCCATAGGAACTCTTCAAAGTCGAGCGGAAACATCTGGAGGTGTCGCTCTTCGGAGGGGATCAGAATGTCCTTTACGTTCTTCCGGATACTCATGAGGGAGCCTGTCTCAAGGTAATCGTAGCGCCCGTCCCGGACCAAGTACTTGATCGCGGAGCGGGCCCGGGGACAGAGCTGAACTTCATCGAAGATGATCAGGCTTTCCCGCGGATAGAGGCGGACATTGTAGTAGGTCGAGAGATAGAGAAAAAGCGTATCGAGGTCATCGAGGTAGCGGTCGAAAAGGTCTGTCACATCTTTTGAGGCACGGTTGAAATCAATGAGAATATAACTCTTGTATTCCGCTTTCGCAAATTCTTCTGCCACGTAACTTTTCCCCACGCGGCGCGCCCCATCGATCAAAAGAGCAGTCTTGCCGCCTTCTTTTTTCCATGCAAGCAGTGTATCATATATTTTCCGTCTCATGGTTTCCTCCTTTGAATCATTTTCCTGCTTCGATTATAGCATATTATCCAAAGTTTTATTTCTGTTAAATTGCATATTTTCCAAAGTTTTCAAATGCCATTTTTGCATATTTTCGCAATTTTTTTCATCAAGCAGGCAGCAAGCCATATTCATCGCAAGATCCTTCGACGCTTGTTCCGCATGCGGCTATCGCACATACGCCGTTTTCGTCCGCGCAGGATGACGGCGGCCGGTAAAACGCCTCGCGTCCCTTTGACCGCACATGCGTCTTTTCCTCATTCTCTTTCATACCACCCACGCCCTATCCGCCCTTCGGGCACCTTCCCCAGTGGGGAAGGCTGCATGATGTACAGCTCCTTTTAATGAAATCCTTCGCTTCAGTTCTCATCTGTTCCGCGTGCGGCTATCGTACATGCGCCGTTTTCGTCCGCGCAGAATGACGGTGAATCCCTAGTCACCAGTCACTAGTCACCAGTCACCAATCACCAGTCACCAATCACCAGTCACCAATCACCGCCAAACAACAAAAAAGAACCACGGCGCGTGCCGTGGTTCTTTGGCTGTCAGGAGTCGATTTCTTTCTTTCTGGTGAGGCTGGCCTGCTCGAAGTGCATGCTTCTGGTGTGAATGGTATGTACCCAGCCTTTCTCATGGCGATCCTTCCATCCAAGGATGGTGACGGGGATCCATGAGTACATGAAGACGGGATAGATGAGCCAGTATAGGTAGATCTTCCATGGCACCTTGATCTGAAGGAGAACGATCAATGGGACGACGGACTGGATGAAGCCCAGGATCGCCCAGAACTGGTGAGGCACCAGTACATCGTTATAGAGGATGACCGTGAAGCAGGGGTAGAACATATTGATGTAGGTCATCAGAAGGTAGAAGGTGGAGACGAGGAGGAAGTAGTTCTGCAAAAGCTGCATGATGCCGTCTAAAATGACGATGCTATGGCGTTTCCATCCTTCTTTCCAGAGGATCGGGATGTAGCGCTCGGAGCAGTCGAACTGGCCCTGTGCCCAGCGTTTTCTCTGGCGGCAGGAGGCCATGAAGGAGAGTGGCTTCTCATCGTAAATGATGGCGTCATGTACCCAGCAGGTACGGATGCCGTGGGAGAGGCATTTCATGGCAAATTCCATGTCTTCGGTCAGGCAGTCACAGCCCCAGCCGTATTTTTTGACGATATCGGCAGCGATGCACATGCCGGTGCCGCCGAGACAGGAGGAAAGTCCCATATTGTACTTGCCGAGATGCCAGAGGTGGTTGATGGTCCAGAAGGCGATGGCGAAGGTACCGGAGACCCAAGTGTCGGTCGGATTCTTCGCTGAGAGGTAGCCCTGCAGGACTTTCTGTCCTTTGAGAAGGCGGTTGTTCATGACGGCGAGGAAATCCAGATGAACGAGGTTGTCGGAGTCAAAGACGCAGAAGGCATCGTATGTCTTATCCAGTGCAAAGATCTTCGGGAAGACCCAGTCCATCGCATAGCCTTTGCCGACGAGTTCCTTATTTTCTCTTTCGAAGACGTGGGCGCCATGGGCGCGCGCGATCTCAGCGGTATTGTCAGTGCAGTTGTCTGCGATGACGAAGACGTCATAGAGTTCTTTCGGATATTTCAGGATGCGAAGGTTGTCCAGCAGGTCTCCCAGGACCATGGCTTCGTTGTGCGCCGGTACGACGATGGCGAAGCGGCTCTTTGGGGCGGCCAGATTCGTTTCTTTTCGATGCCACATGCCGAATAACGCGATCACCGTATAGTAGATGGTAAAAATCCCGACGATGATCTGTATCGGAAACATGATTATATCGAGGTAGTGATTCATTGTTCGATGTCCTCAGGTACTCTTTTCTGTTTTCTTCTGATGGCTTTGCGTTTGCCTTTTCTACGGTTGAGGTAGGTATTCATCATACCGAAGAGGATGTAGGCAGCGCAGATGGCAGCCGCCCAGATCGGCCAGTAGAAGATGGTCGCGATGACGAAGAAGGCAAGGCAGGTAAGAACAGCGGGCAGATGCAACTGGTCTGCGCTTGCGCCTTTGTTATCCGGGTAGTGGATCTCACTCACCATGAGGAAGGCGAGCAGGAGTACCCAGAGGACGATGAGCCAGTTCCAGACTTTCGCACCGGAGAGCACGTAAGCGGAAATGATGACGCCGGTCGTCGGGCAGGGCAGTCCTTCGAAGTAGCCATGAACGGATGTGACTTTCACATTGAAGCGCGCCAGACGGAAGGCGCAGAAGGTGCCGAGAAGGGCACAGGGAATGATGCCTATCCAGCCAAGCTCATGGAGCTGGTAGGAGTAGATGAGCGCTCCGGCTGCGATGCCGAAGGAAATATCATCGGAGAGGGAGTCGAGCTCGACGCCCATGGGACCGGCAGTGTGCAGCGCGCGGGCGACTCTCCCGTCCAGTGCATCGGCCACCATCGCGATCAGTATGAAAATCGCTGCGAGGTCGTAGTGACCTTCGATAGACATCATGATGGATAAGCCGCCAAAGAATGCATTGGCCGCTGTGACTCCATTGGCAATCCAAGATTTATTCAACTTATTTCAGCCTCCCTACGACGGTCAGGCCGCCGCGTACTTTGTCGCCTTTTTTGACGCAGATCTCACAGTCTCCCGGGATGTAGAGCTCCGTGCAGGAGCCGAATTTGATCATGCCGTAGAGTTCGCCTTTTTTCAGGCTGTCTCCCAGATTTTTCCAGGAAACGACGCGTCGTGCCAGAATCCCCGCGATGAGGATGACCAGGATGGATCGGTTCTTGCCCGTGATCCCGATGGCGCCGCGTTCATTTTCAAAGCCCACCCCTTCCTCATACGCAGGCAGGAATTTGCCCTGTGTATAGGACTGGTAGGTGATCTTCCCTTCCATCGGGCTGCGGTTGCAGTGCACGTCGAAGATGGAAAGGAAAATGGTAATTTTATGACAGGTCTGTCCCAGAAACATATCTTCCTTCGCGTCGTGGCACACGTCCACGACGGTGCCGTCCGCCGGAGAGACGAGGACATCATCACCCGGAGTGATTTTATCATTTCTGGGAGGACAGCGGAAGAAATAGGTGAAGTATACCGCAAGCACAAAGGGCACGACGGCAGCATAGTACCATTTCATCCAGAGTCCGACCACGCCAAGAAGGAGTGCCACGATGATAAAAGGGTATCCTTCCGGTAGAATGATTGGTTTTTTCAGCATCACTGACTCCTAAATGAATATGTTGGGTTTAAGGGTTAAGGGTTCGGGGTTCGGGGTTCAGGGTTGTGGTGGCGGCTTCGCCGCAATTATATATGAGGCGATGCCCGAAAGTGGTATTCAGTCACCAGTCACAAGTCACTAGTCACTCGAGGCTCCTAATCCCTAGCTACTAATTCCTAGTCACTAGTCACCAGTCACTTGAGATTTCTAATCCCTAATCCCTTATTACTTTCTCTCCCTCTTCCACTTCTTGACAGCCATCATGAATTTCGGGATGGCCATCATGCGCCCGATGCGGGAGGGCTGCAGGTAGAGACGATACGCCCATTCAAGACGGTTCTTCTGCATCCAGAGCGGGGCTCGTTTCAGATTTCCACTCATGACATCGAAGACGCCGCCGATACCCATAGCCAGCACGGGTCCGAGTTCGTCCTTGTGACGATAGAGCCATTTCTCCTGCTTCGGGACGCCGAGGCCTACGAGGAGGAGCTTAGCTCCGCTTTTCTGGATATCTTTGATGATTTTCTTTTCTTCTTCCTCGTCGAAGTAGCCGTCATGGCAGCCCACGAGCTGGATTTTCCCATGCTCCTTCTGGAAACGGTCAGCGGCTTTCTGGGCGACGCCGGGAGCACCGCCTAAGAAATAGACGGGCCAGCCTTCTTCGGATGCGATTTTCAGAAGCTCGACGGAGAGGTCGGCTCCGGTCACGCGTTCCGGGAAGGGAGTGCCGAGAGTTTCTCCCGCCCAAAGCACGCCGGCACCGTCTGGAACGACGAGATCGGCATGATTCAGGATGTGCCCGAGCTCCTTGTCTTCCTGCGCCTGCATGATCATTTCTGCATTGGCTGTAGCAATGAGGCGGGGTTTCTCATCCCTCATCCCTTCTTTCGCCCACCGGAGGACTTCCTGCATGGTGAGCGCGTAGACCGTGACGTCCATCACATTGTGCGAGGATTTTTCTATGTCGATCATTTTACGCTGTAGTTCGGTGCTTCCTTGGTGATGCTGACATCATGCGGATGGCTTTCACGCAGACCTGCGCCGGTAATCTGAATAAACTGAGTGTCTTCATTCATGGCCTTGATGTTCTTCGCACCGCAGTAGCCCATGGATGCACGGAGACCGCCGATAAGCTGGAAGAGGACGTCGGAGACATGTCCTTTGTAAGGAATGCGGCCTTCGATACCCTCCGGTACGAGTTTCTTCGCATTCTGCTGGAAATATCTGTCCTTGCTGCCAGCCTGCATAGCCCCCAGAGAGCCCATGCCGCGGTAGGATTTGTAATTCTTGCCCTGATAAATGATCATCTCGCCAGGAGCTTCTTCCGTACCTGCGAGAAGGTTGCCGAGCATGACGCAGGACGCACCGGCGCCAAGGGCCTTTGCGATATCACCGGAGTACTGGATGCCGCCGTCAGCGATGATCGGGATGCCGGTGCCTTCGGCTGCTTTCGCACAGTCATAGATCGCTGTGATCTGCGGTACACCGATGCCCGCAATGACGCGGGTCGTGCAGATAGAGCCAGGTCCGATGCCGACTTTGACAGCAGATACGCCGGCTTCGATCAGTGCCTTGGTCGCATCATAGGTTGCGACATTGCCGGCGATGAGTTCCAGATGCGGGAATGCTTTGCGCAGGCGGCGGATGGTCTGCAGCACGCCTTCGCTATGGCCATGTGCGGTATCGATGACAAGGACATCTGCTTTGGCATCGAGAAGCGCTTCGACGCGGTCTTCCACGTCCGAAGTGACACCGATAGCAGCAGCGACCTTCAGGCGTCCGTCAGAGTCTTTGTTCGAATTCGGGAATTTTCTCATCTTTTCGATGTCACGGATGGTGATGAGGCCTTTCAGATGGCCATTATCGTCCACGAGCGGCAGCTTTTCGATGCGGTGCGCCTGCAGGATGCGTTTCGCTTCTTCCATGGTGGTGTGTTCCGGAGCGGTGATCAGCCCTTTGGAAGTCATGATGTCGCTGATCGGACGGGACAGGTCCGTCTCGAAACGCATATCACGGTTCGTAATGATACCGACCAGTTTGCCATTCTCTGTGATCGGCACACCGGAAATATGGTATTTGTTCATCAGTTCATCCGCATCCGACAGGGTATTGTCCGGAGCGAGGTAGATCGGATCCACGATGATGCCGTGTTCCGAACGCTTGACCAGTTTCACTTCTCTGGCCTGTTCGTCGATGCTCATATTCTTGTGAATGACACCGATGCCGCCCTCACGCGCCATGGCGATCGCCATTTCTGCTTCAGTGACGGTATCCATGCCGGCGCTCATGACCGGAATATTCAGTGTGACATTCTGTGTAAGATGGGTGCGTACATCTACGTCGCGCGGAAGGACATCCGAATGTGCCGGGATCAGCAGCACATCATCAAAAGTCAGTCCCTGCTTGCCAAATTTGTCTTCTCTCATCATAGCCTCCATTCAAAAACTTTGGTTACTTATGTGATGTCATGTCTATCTCTCTAGCCCGGAAATACAGATCTTTAGGATCCGCATCCCCTCATATGCCAAAGAGGTGCATTCTTTTCAATTAAAACATTATACCATAAATCACAGAGCTGTGTCTTGTATGATTTTTGAGGGTTCAAGGTTAGCCTGTGGGGCAGAGCGCCCCTTGATTACGGTTGAAAGCCTCGCTTGAATGAGAAATTAGAAATGAGAAATGCGAAATGGTGGTGCGGCACTTAAAAATATGGAAGCGCCGCGGAGTATAGATGGTGACGATACCCGAAGGTGGCATTTCAGTCACTAGTCACAAGTCACTTGAGGCTCCTAATCCCTAGCCACTAGTCACCAGTCACCAGTCACTTCTCCCCTCAATTTTTCAAGGAACGCCCCTCCAAATCGATGCGCGAGTTCTTTCCTGAAATCCATGCCCCGCTCCATGGCGTTTTGCGCTTCCTTTCTCGCTTTTTCGAGGAGCGGGAGATCTTTCACGATATCTGCCGCCTTGAGGTCCGGCATGCCATGCTGGTGATAGCCGAAGAATTCACCGCTGCCGCGCAGGATGAGATCTTTTTCCGACAGGAGGAAGCCATCCTGGATCTCGCACATCAGCTTCATACGAAGCTGGGTGATCTCATTCTGATTATCCGAGTAGAGGATGCAGTAAGCCTGCGCCTCCCCGCGCCCGACACGGCCGCGAAGCTGATGCAGCTGCGAAAGGCCGAAGCGATCGGCTCCGTAGACGAACATGATGGTGGCATTGGGTACATTGACGCCGACTTCGATGACGGATGTGGCGACGAGGAGCTTCTTCTCTCCCCGATGAAAGGCCTGCATGACCGCCTCTTTCTCACTGTTCTTCATCCGCCCATGGACAAGGCCCACGGGAAACATGGGAAATACGCGGTCACGCAGCTCTTCATACACGGAGACGGCCGAGGCGAGGTCCTGCTTCTCACTCTTTTCGACGAGCGGACAGACCACGTACACCTGATGTCCCGCTTCCATTTCCCGTCCCATGAAATTGAAAACACGCTGGAGCATCTGACTCCCGATGGCGTAAGTCTTCACCGGATGTCTTCCCGGCGGCATCCCGCGGATGGCTGAAACATCGAGATCGCCATAAACGGAGAGCGCCATTGTCCTTGGGATCGGTGTCGCCGTCATGACGAGGATGTGCGGCGAGCCCCCCTTCGTTTCTAATGCCTTTCGCTGCTTCACGCCGAAGCGGTGCTGTTCATCGGTGATAACGAGACCCAGATGGGCAAAGATGACATCTTTCTCGATCAAAGCGTGCGTGCCGATCAGTACATCGATGTCCCCTGCTGCCAGCTGCTTCAGGATCTCGTGCCGCTCAGAGGTTTTCGTATTTCCGGAGAGGTAAGCGACGCGGATAGGAAGTCCTTCGTAGAAATGCTGGAATGTCTCATAGTGCTGCCCTGCCAGGACCTCGGTCGGTGCCATGAGTGCGCCCTGATAGCCATTCTCTACGATTTTGGCGAGTGAAAGTGCCGCGACAGCGGTCTTGCCGCTCCCGACATCCCCCTGCACCAGGCGGTTCATCGGGATGAGCCCTTCCATATCGTCCTCGATATCCCGAAAGGCTTGCTGCTGCCCCTCGGTCAGCCGGAAGGGGAAATGCTCGCGCACCCTCTTGACGAGCTCACCGGATGGCGCGCACTTGATGCTCTCTCTCCCCTCTTCTCTCTTTTTACGCAGGAGCAGGACGCCTGCCTGCATGAAGAACAATTCTTCAAATGCGATCCGTCTGCGCGCTTCTCTCTGCTCGGCCCAGTCCTTCGGATCGTGCATCGCACGGATGGCCGCAAGCCGTCCCATCAGTTTCTCTCTCCGGACGGTATCCTCCGGAAGATTCTCATCCGCATCCTCCACCAGCGCGAGCGCTCCCTCGATCATACGCCGAAGCTGCGGCGTCTTGATGCCCTCGGTCAGTCCGTATACAGGGACGAGCTTTTGAAAGGACGGCAGGTCCTCTGGCTCGATGGTCTCGATCTCCGCATTGCTGATCTGGTTCCTGTTGTAGCCATACTCCACCTTGCCATATGCCAGCACATGCTTCGAACGATGAAAAAGATCGGCTTTCCACGGCTGATTGAAATACGTGAGCACCACCGCGCCCGTATCATCGACGATCATGACATTCAGGATCGACATGCTTCTTCGGGGATGGATCTCCTTCAGGCCCACCACCTCTCCGTAGACCACAGCCTCTTCATCAGGCACGAGATCTCCCATCGGCGTGACCTTCGTCCAGTCCTGATAGCGCCTCGGAAAATAGGAAAGGAGATCTTCTACGGTATGAATACCGAGGCGCTCCAGCTTCTCCTTCATCCGAGGGCCGACGCCCTTCAGGTACTGGACGGAATCAGATAGTTTCATGGATGACCTCCTTTATATGACAGATACGGACTTGACATGGAACGGGGCCTGCAGGGCAGAAAGGACGCGGCTCCTTCATCGTCACGATCCCCTGCCATAAATCTTTGCGACGCTTTACGCGACGCACTCCCGTCTAGCCTTTACTCTTATTATAATTCTTCAAATACTCTGCTGTAAAATACTTGCGTAAAAAAAAGAGTTGTGATATAGTATGAATGTTGCAATCGCGGAAGTGCAAGGAGGTGTAGCACATGGCTAACTATTGTGAAGTTTGCGGCAAGGGAACCGCTACGGGATTCAATGTATCCCATTCCCATTTGAAAACAAAGAGAACCTGGAAACCGAACATCCAGAGAGTTCGCGTACTGGTTGACGGACAGGTCAAGAGAATGAATGTCTGCACTCGTTGCCTTCGTTCTCATAAAGTAAACAGAGACATCTGATCGATCATCTGATTGCTGCATTTCAAGCCGGCTGTATTTCAGCCGGCTCTTTTTGCATGTTTTTTTAGTGACTGAGGATCGGTCGCAAGAAAGGCGGAGGAGCTTTCCCGCCCCTCCGCCCGGCTTGAAACATGCTCGAATTTTCTATATAATGAGAATAAATAGCAGTTTTTACGGCTGTGGCTTAGGACTCCGGATACGATGCTCCTGTCCTTTTATCCCAATGCGGTGTTCTCACAGCTCATCATTTCTCATTCATGAAAGGAGTCTCCTATGCGAAAAATTTTACTGACTGCTGCCTTCGCAGCCCTCACCCTCGCTTCCTCTGTTTCCGCGAACTGGATCACGGGCGAGCCTACGATCCTGGCCGTCAATTCCGGGGAGGCCGCCTTCCACACCGCCCTCACAAGTGACCAGCGGCTCGACGTAAACCTGACTGCAGGCGCAGAAGGCAAGGCTGACCTCACCTTCACGACGAAAGCATCAGAGAGTGCGCTGTCTCTCACCACTCTCCCCGTCCTCGTAAACGAAGAAGCCGGCTACGCGGATGCCAAGCTCACTATCACGCCGCTCGTCAATGATGCGAATGGCCTGCGCTTCTACCTTGTCGATACCGGCGAAGCCGGCGGCGCGCATATCGTTTCCTACAAGGGAGGCACCTTCAAGAATGCCTTCTCTGCCGCTGAGCTTCAAGACGTCACCGGCACATCCTATTTCACTGTAGAAAAGAAACAGCTCCTCCTCCACGTGAATGAAAACGGGACAGAGGACACCTATACCCTCTCCCTCGACACAAAGTCGCTCATGTTTACTGCGGTAAAGTGAGTGGATACTGGTGACGAGGGAAACACTGATTAAATCGTTATCAGATTTAATCAGCGTTTCCCTAGAAAAATGGATAGCCTCACATCATCTTTCACTCCACTCTGCGCCCCTAACCTCCGCCCTGCGGGCACCTCCTTCCAAAGGAAGGAGGGATAGATACACTCAAAACGCCCCACATTCTAGCCCCTTCCTCTGGAAGGGGCTGCCTGGCGCAGCGAGACGGGGTTGGCTCCCCCCGTATGTTGGAAATGCGTTTCCCCCGTATCGCTACTATTCCCACCACTAAGCCTTCCCCATCGGGGAAGGCTACGATACGAGAATACCATCTTCTAAAAAAGGCGGCGAAGCCGCCACCTGAACCTTGAACCTTGAACCCTGAACCTTGAACCCTGAACCCTGAACCCTGAACCCTGAACCAAATGAAAGCAACAAAAAACTGACCGAGATCTCGGTCAGTTTTTTATTGCTTTCTATCAGCCGACAATGTTCAGCGCATAGACAGCGTATTCTTTTTCCAGTGCTTCGGACTTCTTGGAGAGTTCGATCTGGAGATCAGAAGCGGTGTCATAGTCTTTGGCTTCCAGGGCTTCTTTGAGCTTGGTCGCGATAGACTTGCTGGCTTTGGTATCTTTGATGAGTTCATATTTCTTTGCTGCGATAGATTCCCAACGTTCTTCATCGAGTTCATCTTCGCTGGAAAGCTTCTTGAAGCTCTTGACGAGTGCTTCTGTAGCCGGGATGATGCGGTCAACGAGTTCATTTTCCCAGCGGTATTCGATGGAATCAAGGAAGGAGTCTACAATGACCTGATTTAAGCTGTCGCCGGCGGTGATAACAGCGACTTTGTCTTTGTTTGCCTTCATGGTCTTGATGTTTTCCCATACGGTTGCCGGAGGCTTACCGAAAGCAGCATCACGTTCTTCCTGGGTGAAGTCTTCGAATACGTTGTCTTCGCAGCGATAGGCACGGCCTGCTTCGAGATAGTCAGCCGCTTCGCCCGGTTTCTTGGAGAGTTCTGCGAGGAGGTCTGCCGGTGCTTTGCCGGAGGTGATCGCATAGGTAATGCCATCCAGTGCGGTCAGGAAGAGACAGGAGGCAGCGAGATAGGTATTGGTGAACGGGTTTGGTGCGCGCAGTTCAAAGCGGGTGGCTTTCGGGTTTTCGATGTCGCGGACCAGACCGATCAGGATGGTTCTGTTACGGGACGGTACTTCCGGATTATGGCCGAGGGAAGTAACGATGCAGACTGGTGCTTCGAAGCCCGGTTTCAGACGGTTGAAAGCATCGGTGGTGGAGGAGACGAATGGATTCGTTGCTTCGTAGTTCTTCAGGATGCCCATGATGAAGCCATAGCCGATGGTGGAGAGGAAGTCGGCTTTCATATCGCTCGGTGCCAGAAGGTTGATGGTCTTGCCATTCTTCAGAGAAGCGCAGATGCCGACATGGGTATGTTCGCCGGAGCCAGCGACGCCGATGATCGGTTTTGCCTGGAAGGAAACGTCGAGGCCGTATTTGCGGAAGACTTCACGGATGATGATGCGGGCTTCGAGTTCATTGTCAGCAGCCTGCAGCGGATTCATAGAGAAGAGCCAGTCAAGTTCGAGCTGTTCGCAGACATCGACGGTATGTCCCAGATCATCGACTTTCGGTTTGATACCGCCGACTTCTTTATGCCCCATTTCTACATGCATGCCGCGAGCATCCAGTTCTTCGATGGCTTCTTCCATCGCAGTTCTGACGTTGCCGCGCATTCTCTGCCAGTACTGTTCCTGCAGTCTCTGAGAAATGGACAGGTGCTGTACCGTTTCTGTTTCGCTCGGTGTCTTGACCCAGAATTCCAGTTCCGTACCGATGGTGAATTTGATATCCTCGATCTCATCGACCGGCAGATCTTCCATGCCTTTGACCGGCTTGCCGCTTGCCAGGAGGCCTTTCAGCTTCTCAGCGACAAAAGCGCAGGATTCTTTCAGGATAGAACGGGAGTCGATGAATTTGCCATTGTGCAGAAGGAAGCATGGGATGCGGAGCGTGCCGACCGGACGGCCATTGCTGTACAGGTTGTCTTCATTGTAGTCGATGTACCAGTTTACGCTGGCATCTGCAACCATGTCGACGCGGGCATCATTCAGTGTGGCGATGTTCATCAGAACGACAGAGGAGCCGTCGGTCTGTACGGCTGTGCCGGCGAAGAAATCATCGTAGTTTTTCAAGAACAGTTCGATCGGCACCTTTTCATCGGTGTCATTGCCGGCCAGATCGATGCCGACCAGAGAAACGAAGCGGATTTCCGGATGGGTCTTGAGGAGTCCCAAGACGCCTTCTTTGCCAAATTCACCGGACGGGATGTAGTACAGTAAGTCGTTGTTGATCATTTTGAATTCCTCCTGCTTGATAATGGTTGAACATATGATTTGTTTTTTAGGAATCGATTGGTTGGTTCAAAAGGTTCAAGAGGTTCAAGAGGTTCAAGAGGTTCAAGAGGTGTGGTGCGGCGCATAAAAGTAATGAAGCGCCGCGCTAAATTGAAATCATTTTTTGATTCTCCGTTTTTCTGGAGAATGGGAAACCTGTGAACCCGTTGAACCCATTGAACCCGTTTAACCTTTTTTCAACTGGCGAAACCCCAGCGTGGAGTAGCAGTACTCCATTTTCCATAAACGTCTCATCCAGGTTGTCCCCCCTATTTGAGTTTGCCTGTAAAATAAAAATGACCTACTCTCTGGGTATCCAGAGAGTAGGTCATCTTCGGCCAGATGAATGTATAGTTTGTAGTGACTAGGGATCAAGGGATCCAATTCCCCTCCCTCATGCATAGACTAGTCCAGAATGTTCAGCGCATAGACGCGATATTCTTTTTCCAGTGCTTCTGCTTTCTTTGCCATTTCCACCTGCAGCATGGAAGCGGTATCGAAGTCATTCGCCTCGAGAGCTTCCTTCAGGCGGGTGCAGAGGCATTTCTCATCCTCTGTATCCTTAGCGAGCTCGATGCGCTTCGCCTTGATGGATTTCCAGCGTTTTTCGTCGATCTTATCGTCGTTATCGAGCTTCTTATATCCTCTGACAGCCAGTTCGGTGCCTGGAATGATTCGATCGATCAGCTCATTCTTCCAGCGGTAAAGGATGGATGCGACAAAGGAGTCTACGATCTGTTCAGAGATCGCACCGCTCTTGGTGAGCGCAGCGACTTTGTCCGGATTGGCTTTCATGATCTTGACATTGTCCCAGACGGTAGCCGGCGGCTTGCCGAAGACAGCATCTCGTTCTTCCTGCGTATAGTCTTCGAATACGTTGTCTTCGCAGCGATATTCTCTATCCTTGTCAAGGTATCCGGCTTCTTCTCCGGCTTTCTTAGAAAGCTCGGCGAGAAGTTCTTCTGGGCCTTTTCCGGAAGCGAGTGCATACTCGATGCCATCCAAAGCGGTCAGGTACAGGCAGGAAACGCAGAGATAGGTATTGGTAAACGGGTTCGGTGCACGGAGTTCGAAGCGGGTGGCTTTCGGATTTCCGATATCACGGATGAGCCCGATCAGGATGGATCTGTTTCGAGACGGCAACTCCGGCTTATGTCCCAGAGAGGTGACGATGCAGACCGGCGCTTCGAAGCCAGGCTTCAGGCGGTTGAAAGCATCGGTGGTCGAGGAAACGAATGGATTCGTTGCTTCGTAGTTGTTGAGGATACCCATGATGAAGCCATAGCCGATGGTGGAGAGGAAATCCGCCTGCATATCCTCCGGCGCCAGAAGATTGATGGTCTTGCCATTTTTAAGAAGAGCAGCAAAGCCGACATGGGTGTGTTCCCCGGAGCCGGCGACACCGATAATCGGTTTCGCACGGAAGGAAACGTCGAGCCCGTTTCTGCGGAATACTTCACGAACCACAATGCGGGCTTCGAGTTCATTGTCTGCTGCCTGCAGCGGGTTTGTCGAGAAGAGCCAGTCGAGCTCAAGCTGTTCGCAGACATCGAAGATATGACCGTCATCATCGATCTTAGGTTTGATCCCGCCGACTTCTTTATGTCCCATTTCTACATGCATGCCGCGGGCATCGAGTTCTTCGATCGCCTGTTCCATAGCGGTACGGACATTGCCGCGCATGCGCTGCCAGTACTGCTCCTGCAGGCGCTGGGAAATGGAAAGATGCTGTACGGTCTCCTTCTCGCTCGGTGTCTTCACCCAGAATTCCAGCTCTGTGCCGGTGGTGAATACGATGTCCTGGATCTCAGAGAATGGGAAATTTTCCATCCCCTTGACCTGTGCACCGACCAGAAGCTTTCGCAGGCGATCAGCGACATATTCGCAGGACTGCTTCAGAATGGAACGGGAATCAATGAATTTGCCATTGTGGATGAGGAAGCTCGGAATACGAAGCGTGCCGATCGGAAGACCGGTTTCTTCATCTACGTTGTCATCATTATAGTCTACATACCAATTCACGGTGCTGTCAGCGACCATGTCGACGCGGGCATCGTTCAGTGTGGCGATATTCATAAACACGACAGAAGAACCATCTGTCTGAACAGCTTTGCCAGCGAAGAAATCTTCGTAGTCCTTCATGAAGATCTCGATCGGGATGCGTTCATCTGTATCATTGCCTGCAAGATCGATTCCGACCAGAGAGACGAACCGAATTTCCGGATGCTGTGCCAGTAAAGAAAGTACCCCTTCTTTGCCATACTGTCCAGCAGGGATGCAGTACAATAAGTTTTTGTTCATTTGAGTCCTCCTATAGACTTTCTTGAATTCCACCATTTTTTAGATTGAAAATAAGCTATATGAATCAATAGAAAATGACCCATCCCGGTAGGAATGAGTCATCTTTGACGCAGCATATGAACTTATGGATTAAGAATACACCACGCTTCTTACTTTGTCAAGCCTTTCGCCTAAGCAAGCAGTTTGCGGACGATCTGATTGATCAGCTTTCCGTCTGCCTGTCCTTTAAGCTTCGCCATGACAGCTTTCATCACAGAGCCCATGTTTTTCTGCCCAGGATCCATGGCATCGACGATTTCCTTGACTGCTGCTTCGACGGCTTCTGGAGTCATTTCTGCCGGCAGGTATTTCTCAAGTACATCGATCTCCGCTTTGGTCTGTTCAACCAGGTCTTCTCTTCCGGAACCCTCGATTTCAGACAGAGTTTCTTTCCTCTGCTTCACTTCTTTCCGGAGAACCGCAAGAACCTGATCATCATTGAAGTCCGCGTGTCCGTTGTCGATTTCAGCCTGTCTGATGTGAGCACGAGCCATGCGGATCGTATTCAGAGCAAGCTTTCCTTCTTCTTTCGCTTTCATGGCTGCTTTCATATCAGCCATGAGCTGTTCTTTGATTGACAAAACTAATCACCTTACAACCTATTATTTAAACTTACGTTTTCTAGCGGCTTCAGATTTCAGTTTACGTCTTACGCTGGGCTTTTCATAATGTTCACGTTTTCTTACTTCAGAAAGAACCCCGGCTTTTTGGCAGGAACGTTTAAATCTGCGAAGAGCACTTTCAAGAGTTTCGCCCTTTTGAACTTTGATTTCAGACATCTATATCCCTCCCTCCCAATAAGACTGATGGGGTGCTATTGCACACTTAATTAGTATAAAGTACAAGTGGCATTCTGTCAATCTGTTTTATGAAAAAAAGTGACTAGGGACTAGGGATTAGACCAAGAGACCAGGAGACATCTGACATCTGACTTCTATCCTCCAGCCTTCGGGCATCGCCCCGTTTCGTCATCCTGAGCGGCGAGAAACGTCGTATGTGAGATAACGAATGCCAGAACAGCTGCGACCTGAGTCGAAGGATCTCGGCAAAGCCGCCACCTTCATTTCTAATTCCTAATTCCTCATTCCTCATTATTTTTCAGGGAATGGCGGCCAGCCCATTTCTTTGCCGCCGATGATGTGGGCGTGGAAATGGAAGACAGACTGTCCTGCTTTTTCGCCTGTATTCATGACGAGGCGGAAGCCATTTTCTTTGAGGCCGGCTTCTTCCGCGATCTTCTTCACGACGAGGAAGAAGTCAGCGAAGTTTTTGTTGTACTCTTCATCGAATGCCAGAATGTTGTCGACATGTTTCTTCGGAATGACGAGGATATGGACAGGCGCGCAGGGCTCGATGTCCTTGAAAGCAAACCAGTTGTCATCTTCATAAACTTTGGTGCTCGGGATTTCACCGGCAGCGATTTTGCAGAAAATGCAGTCAGACATAGTATTTCCTCCTTAAATGACTAACAAAGGGTTCCTCAGATTCTATAGTTTCAGAGGTTCAACGGGGGTGGTGCGGCGCAAAAAATAATGAAGCGCCGCCGAATGATGATAGCGCTACGCGCCGTCATCATAGGAAGCATAGCCTGCAGACCTTCCTTACAGAACGGTCAGTGTGCTAAATTCAGAAGTCAGACGTCTGAAGTCTGATGTCTCCCAGTCACCAGTCACTAATCACTTACAAGCTACTTTCGGGCATCACCCCATATATATTCGCGGCGAAGCCGCCACCTTCATTCCTCATTTCTAATTTCTAATTCCTGATTTTCAATCTTCCCCACCATTCCCTCTTCGGTGATGGCGGTCACGCGGACGGGGTACATATGGCCCCGCTCTACACCTTCACTGCGGATGGTGACGCGGATGTATTCATCCGTGAGGCCTTCGTACCAGCCATTCTTGACCTCTTCGGCGAGGACATGGACGACCTTGCCGAGGAACTGTTCGCGGTAGTCTTTCGCAATGCCTTTTTCCAGCTCCTGTACGCGATGGACGCGCTCCTTCTTCACCTCATTGGATACCTGGTCCGGATAGGTCGCCGCCGGGGTGCCGGTGCGCTGGGAATAGGGGAAAACGTGGATGCCGGAGAAGCGGATTTCTTTCAGCGTTTCCAGTGTCTCCTTGAAATTCTCTTCCGTCTCTCCTGGGAAGCCGACGATGAGATCCGTGGTCAGAGCAAGCCCCGGGATCTTATCGCGCAGCTCTTTGATGAGTGCCTTGTACTTGGCGAGGCGGTAATGGCGGTTCATGCCTTTCAGCACGCTGTCCGAGCCCGACTGGATGGGGAGGTGAAGATGGCGGCACACCTTCGGCTCATTCTCGATGATCTGGATCTGCTCTTCCGAGAGTTCGACAGATTCGATAGAGCCTAAGCGGATGCGGAGAAGAGCCGGGATCTTCACAAGCTCAGCGACGAGGCTGGAAAGGGAAGTCCCGTCATGGAGATCCTTGCCGTAGTTGCCAAGATGAATGCCTGTCAGCACGACTTCGCGATAGCCGCGATCGACGAGCTTTTTGATTTCTGAAACGGCATCCTCCTGCTTTCTGGACTTCAGCTTGCCTCGCGCATAGGGGATGATGCAGAAGGTGCAGTAGTTGTCGCAGCCTTCCTGGACCTTGATGAAGGCGCGGGTCTTGACCTCTCCTTCCGGGTCGACCTCCATATTTTCGAAATCTTTCACCTTCATGATGTCCACGACTTCATTCAGCGGCTTGTCGCTCGTCCGCGCTTTTTCGACGTACTCGACGATATGCGTGCGGTTCTGGTGGCCGACGATGACATCGACGTCCCCCATTTCTTCAAAGACCTCTGGCGCGAGCTGCGCATAGCAGCCGGCAACGGCAATGATGGCATCCGGGTGCGCGCGGCGGATGCGGCGCACCATCTGGCGAGATTTTCTGTCACCGACGCTGGTGACAGAGCAGGTATTGATGACATAGACATCCGCGTCATCGCCTTCTGCCGGGCTGTACCCGTTCCGGACGAAAAGGGTACGCATCGCGTCACTGTCATACTGGTTCACCTTGCAGCCCAGTGTGATGAAGGACACGGTTTTCTTCTGTGATAATTTTTTCTGTTCCATGGCTTCTATTATAGCATAGGAAAATAAAAAAGAGCACCCGACTTTAGTCGGGGCTCTTTGAGGGGGAAGGGTTAGTCCGTAGGGCGTGCCGTCCCTTGATTGTGTTTGAAATCTTTGCTCTCTAAGTTAGAAGTGAGGAGTGAGGAGTGCTGGTGCGGCGCATAAAAATCAGAAGCGCCGCGGAGTATACATAGGGCGATGACCGAAAGAGGCATGTAAGTCACCAGTCGCTTTGCGCCCCTAATCCCTAATCCCTAGCTACTAGTCACTAGTCACCAGTCACCAGTCACTATTCACTATTACATCGGATACGTCTCAGACTCCGCTTTCTTAGCGCGGCGCATGAGGGCTTCGAGAGCTTCCAATGCCGTGTGGTCGCCATCGATCAGATGGCAGACTTCTTCCGTGATCGGCATATCGATATGCTCACGGACAGCGATGTCATGCACCAGACGCGCCGTGCGGATGCCTTCGACGATCATATTCGTTCCTTCCGTGATTTCCTTCGCCGTCTTGCCTTCTGCCATCATCATACCGGCGGTATGGTTGCGGCTATGGACAGACGTGCAGGTGCAGACGAGATCTCCCATCCCGGAAAGGCCGAAGAAGGTCGTCATCTGCGCGCCGAAGTGTACGCCGAAGCGTGTCATTTCGACTAGGCCGCGTGTCATAAGAGCCGCGCGGCTGTTATCGCCGAGGCCGATGCCATCCAGCACGCCGCAGGCGAGCGCCATGATATTCTTCAGCGCGCCGCCGTACTCGACGCCTTTGATGTCATCGCTGCGATACACGCGGAAGACCGGGCTCATGAAAAGGTCCTGCACCACCTGCACCGCTTCCGGTACTTCGGAAGCGGCGACGGTCGCGCATGGCAGCCCACGGCCGACTTCTTCGGCATGGTTCGGCCCGGAAAGGACGACGATTTTTTTCGTGATGCCCTTCACCTTATCCGTGATGACTTCGGAAAGTCGATGACCGGCATGATCCGCAAGTCCCTTAGACGCACAGACGACGACGGTATCCTTCTCCAGCCACGGCGCAAGGCTTTCCGCCATGGCTTCGACTGCGTGTGACGGTGTGCAGAGGATGACGCAGCCTGCCCCCTTCACCGCCGTCTCCAGACTGCTCGTGATCTTCACGTGGAGCGGGATGCGGCAGCCCGGAAGGTAGTTCGTATTTTCGCGGCTCTTCTGTATTTCCTGCGCTGTTTTCGGATTTCTGCAGTACATGAAAAGATCATCATGCCGCGCTGCGAGGGAGATCATCATCGCTGTCCCCCAGCCGCCGGCACCTATCATAGCTACTTTCATCTGCTACCTCTTTTCCCGGGAAATCGGCTTCTCTTCTCCGCGAAGGAGCCGCCCGATGTTGTCTTTGTGCTTGCCGATAATGATGATGGCTGCGACTGCAGCAAATGCCACATACTCGATCGGCTTATCCATGAAGAACATGACGATCGCTACGACCGGTGCTGCCACGATGGAGCCAAGGGATACGATGTGCTTCCACTTGAAGATGGCAAGCCATACGAGGAAGGCCGCCAGCACCGCCGGAACACAGATATAGGCGAAGGCTCCTACGCCGCAGGCGACGCCCTTGCCGCTCTTGAACTTCAGGAAAACGGACCAGTCATTGCCGACGATCGCAAAGATCGCACAGGCAAGCACCAGCGTAGGATCCGGCATCCCCAGATGCACCGCGATGAAGCCCTTCAAAAAATCACAGATAAAGACAGAAAGGCCCGCGACGGCACCCAGCTCACGATACGCATTCGTCGCACCGATATTGCCGCTCCCCACCTTTTTCAGATTCACGCCATAAAATACACGTCCGATAATATATCCGCTTGGCACCGCGCCGATGAAGTACGCCAGCACGATCCAAACTATGCCATCCATCACGCCTCTTCACCATCCTTCTTGCTTCGTACCACGATACGGATCGGCGTACCTTCGAAGCTGAAAGATTCACGCAGCCGGTTCTCGATGAAACGGACATAAGAGAAATGAATGAGGTTCGCATCATTCACAAACATGACGAACGTCGGCGGACGGATTCCCACCTGCGTCATGTAGTAGATCTTCGCCACACGGCCGGAATGTGCCGGCGGCGGATTCACCATCTTCGCATCTTCCAGAAGGTCATTCAGGACCGACGTCGGGATGCGCAGACTCTGCTGCTCAGCTACATTGTAAATCATATCCCCCAGGCGATGGATGCGCTGCTTCGTCAGCGCCGAGCCGAAGAGCATCGGCACATAGGACGCAAAGGGCAGGCCATTCTTGATTTCCTTCTCGAATTCCACCATCGTATTCGTCTCTTTGGCGACCGCATCCCATTTGTTCACGAAAAGGAGCAGCCCCTTCCCTGCCTCGTGGATATAGCCGATGATCTTCTTATCCTGCTCCGTCAGCTTATCGACCGCATCCAGTACGAAGATCGCCACATCACAGTTATCGATGGCACGGATAGAACGGATGACGCTGTATTTTTCCAGCGGCTCATCGATCTTGCTCTTCTTTCTCATGCCCGCTGTATCGACCAGGATGAAGGTCTTTCCCTTGTAGGTCCAGAGAGAATCGACCGCATCTCGCGTCGTCCCCATTTCATCCGCCACGAGCGAGCGTTCATAGCCCAGAAGCGAATTGATCAGGGTAGACTTCCCGACATTCGGGCGTCCTACGATGGCCGTGCGAATGATATCTTCCGACTCCTCCTCTGTCTGCTCCGGGAAGCCTTCCGTGATGCGATCCAGAAGCTCGCCGAAGGAGAGACGGTTCACTGCGGAGATCCCGATCGGATCCCCCAGCCCCAGCGAATAGAATTCGTATACATCCATCTCCTGATTCTCGCTGTCCACTTTATTGACAGCCACGACGACCGGTTTCCCCGTGCGGCGCAGAATCCCGGCGATGATCTCATCATCTGACGTCAGTCCGGCGCGTGCATCAAGCACGAAGAGGATCACATCCGCCTCTTCCATCGCCAGCTCCGCCTGCTGGCGGATGCCGCTCGAGATCTGGTCTTTCTCATTTCTAAACTCGATACCGCCGGTATCGATCAGGGTGAATTCACGGTTCAGCCATTTCACATCACAATAGATGCGGTCACGGGTGACACCCGGGATATCTTCTACGATGGACACGCGACGCTGCGCCAGCCCATTGATCAAAGTCGATTTGCCAACATTCGGCCGCCCGACGATGGCTACGAGAGGTTTACTCATGAGCCCATTCCTTTCTATGGAAATCATATATTAACCAGGGAACGTGCTCCTTTCCGGCTTCCTGCAGCCGACCCTCTCCAAAGAGAGAAGCAACACTTTCCCATTTTCACTGTACATAAAATTGTATGATAGGCCAGAAGCAAAGTCAAGTAATCCCGTCCTTTTCACTTCGGAGCATCCCATACTCCCCATAAAGTCACCGGCGGCTGTAGCGATTCTACTGCCATAGCCAATAAAAAACCGCATTGCGCATCAGCGCAACGCGGTTTTTATCATTTTCTCTTATTCAGCATCATGAGCTGGTGCTTCGACGAGGGAGAAGGAGATTCTTCTGCGAGCTTCGTCGATGTTGATGATCTTGACTTTCAGATCATCGCCGACCTGGCAGATGTCGCCCGGTTTCTTGTTGTGGTCGTCGGTCATTTCATTGATGTGGAGCAGACCGGTGAGGCCATCTTCGAGTTCAACGATAACGCCGAATTCCAGAATCTTGACGACTTTAGCGTCTACGATGTCATCAGCAGCGTGGTTGGTGACAGCGGTTTCCCATGGATTCGGGAGGCAGTCTTTGTGAGAGAAGGAGATTCTCTGCTTTTCACGATCGAAGGATTTGATCTTGACATCGATCACCTGATCTGGTTTGAGGACGTCTTCCACTTTGCCGATCTTCTTCCAAGAGATATCGGAGATGTGGAGCAGGCCTTCTACGCCATTGATGCCGATGAAAGCACCGTATGGCATGATCTTCTTGACAGTGCCCTGAAGAACGTCGCCGTTTTCATAAGCAGCTTCGATTTCATCCATTTCATTGTTTCTGGCATCTTCCAGTACTGCTTTGCGGGAGAGAACCAGTCTATTCTTAGCGCGGTCGACTTCGAGAATCTTAGCCGGGAATTTCTGTCCGACCAGGTTCTGCAGGGAGTGAACGAAGCGCAGGTCGCCCTGAGACAGCGGAATGAAGCCGCGGAGAGACTTCAGCTGAACGAGCAGACCAACTTTGATCGCTTCGATGCCTTCGCATTCGACAGCTTCGCCTTTTTCGAATGCTTCTTCGACAACGTCCCAGTCAGCGAGACGATCAACTTTGATCTTGGATACGTAAATGGTGCTGTCTTCTTTGACACCGCTGACGATCTGTACACGAAGTTTGTCGCCAGCTTTGAGTACGTCTTTCAGAGATGCTGGTGCCGGGAATGCATATTCATGAGCCTGCAGTACAGCTTCTGTTTTGTAGCCGAAGGAAATATAGGCTTTGTCGTCGAGTACGTCGACAACTTCCCCTTCTACTACACTGCCTTTATGCACGTCCAGGTTCATTTCTTCCTGTTCCAGCATTTCTTTCATGTTTTCCATAATAAAAACTACCTCCTCTATGATCCAGTCCGGTGTGGATGCACCGGCGGTGATGCCAATCTTGTCCCGGGTTTGGAACCATTCAGATTTTAGTTCCTCTGCCGTTTCGATATGATGGACGCAGGCGCCTTCGCTCCTGCATACGTCTGCCAGTCGGCTTGTATTAGCGCTGTTGCGCCCGCCGATGACAATCATCACATCTACTTTCCTCGCCAGCTCACGCGCCGCCTGCTGCCGCTGCATGGTCGCATCACAAATGGATTTGTGAAGAAACACATGCGGGATCCGTTGCCGGATCGCCTGCACCAGCTGGTCAGCCAAAGCCACCGAAAATGTGGTCTGCGTGACGATATGCGCCTCTTCCATGTCTGGAAGCCGGTCTACATCTTCGAGGGTTTCTACCTGGAAGGAATGACCCACTGCCCACTCCGCTACGCTCTTCATTTCCGGGTGCTTCTTTTCACCGATGAGTACGACGGTCTTTCCATCAGCCACAAGGTCTTTGGTGATCTCCTGGTTTCTTTTGACGAAAGGGCACGTCGCGTCCATTAGGGCCAGATTTTTGCACTTGAGTTTATTATAGCACGAAGGGCCCACTCCGTGCGAGCGAATTATTACAGTTTCATCGGTCAAAGTGTCCAGCTCGTCCACTGGATGCACGCCTTTTTCAGAAAGCCGGCCGACCACCTGCGGGTTGTGAATGATGGGACCGTAGGTAACGGCCTTAATGCCCGAATTTGCCGCATTTTCCGCGATTTTCATGGCTCTTTTCACGCCGTAGCAGAAGCCCATCACTTTCGATTTATAGATTTCCATGATTTTAATTCTCAATTGAAACGCCCGCTATAGAGCAGGCATTATGTTTGAAATAGAAAAGTTCAATAGCGAGATAAGGTTCAGGGTTAGCCCGTGGGGCGCGCCGTCCTTTGATTACATGCGAAAGAGGTTCAGCGGGTTCAAAGGGTTCAAAGGGTTCAAAGGGTTCAGGGGGGGTGGTGCGGCGCATAAAAAAATAGAAGCGCCGCGGAGTATAGATGGTGGCGATGCCCGAAGGTGGCATTTTAGTCACTAGTCACTCGAGGCTCCTAATCCCTAGCCACTAATCCCTCGTCCCTGCTTTCAAACTTCAGGGTTCGCCCAAGAGGCGTGATGCTCTTTGATTGCGGATGAAAGCTCTTCTCGCCAGTTAGAAGTGAGAAGTGTTGGTGCGGCGCATAAAAATCAAAAGCGCCGCGTAGTTTTGAAACTAGCGATTTTCTCGTATCACAAGCCTAATCCCTAGCTACTAATCCCTAATCCCTAGCCACCAGTCACCAGTCACTAGTCACTTTTTATAATCATCCATCAGTTTCTGGATTTCAGCCTTCACGATGTCATTGAGCTCGGCCACCTTCTCGTCGGTCGGGCGCTGCTTTTTAACCTCGATCGGCTTTCCGATGAGGACGGCCAACGGACCATTCTTACGAGGCAGATCCATCGTGCCAAGGACGGCGACAGGAATGACCGGAGTGCCGGTCATGAGTGCGAGGGATGCCATGCCCGTGTGGAAACGGCCGAGTCCTTCTCTCTTGATGCGGGTGCCTTCCGGGAAAATGCCGAGGGGATTGCCCTCCTTGATCTCCTTGATGGCCTGACGCACAGCAGCGCGATCGACGCTGCCGCGCTTCACCGGGAACGTACCAAACTGACGGATCAGCCAGCCGAAGAATGGATTTTTGAAAAGCTCTTCTTTCGCCATGTAGTGGATGATGCGGGTATTAAAAGCCACGCCGACGACAGGGGGATCCCAATAGCTTTTATGGTTCGGTGCAACGATGATGGCCCCGGTCTTTGGCACATTCTCCCGCCCTTCGACCTTGAGTCCGAAAATGACGAAGAAGAAGAAATTTAAGATGGCTCTGACAATAGCATAGCCCATAGGATTCACCTCGTTTGAAAATGGTGGTTGGCTGTTAGCCGTTTGCCGTTGATAAAACGCAAGAAGACAGGGAGGCTTTAAGACTTCAGACTTCAGATTTCAGACTTTAGACTTCAGATTTTAGATTCCTGATGTCTGCCTTCTGATGTCTCCCAATCTCTATGTCCAGTCCTTAATCCCTAGTCACTTACTTGCTAAACCCCGGAAATTTCTTTTCACAGATGGCGATCATGGCTTCTGCGGTGCCTTCGAGCGTGAGGTCGCCATTATCAAGAAGGATGGCGTCCTCTGCCTGCTTCAGGGGGGAGATCTCCCGGTGGCTGTCCATGTAGTCGCGCTTTGCCACATCGGCTTCGATGTCTTCGAGCGAAAGCTCTGGGTGCTGGGCTTCGAGCTCTTTGAAGCGGCGAAGCGCACGGGTGTGGACGGAGGCGGTGAGGAAGATCTTCACATCGGCCTTCGGCAGGACAGTCGTCCCGATGTCACGGCCGTCAAGAACGATGCCGCCCTTTTCGGCCTGGCGGCGCTGGATGGCGACCATCGCCGTGCGCACGCCGCCGATGGCAGAGACTTCCGATACATGCCCGGAGACTTCCGGCGTGCGGATGAAGGGCGTCACATCTTCCCCATCCACGATGACATGCATGGCGTCCGTACCGGGCTTCACTTCCATGTCGAGCGCTTCGGTCATAGCGGTGATTTCCGCCGGATCCGTCAGGCCCTTCTTCAGGGCTTCATAGGTGACAGCGCGGTACATCGCTCCGGTATCGAGATAGGCATAGCCAAGGCGTGATGCCAGGATCTTCGACACGCTGCTCTTGCCGGCCCCTGCCGGACCGTCGATAGCGATAGATAATTTTCGCATAAATGATGATCTCCTTTATATGAATTGATTGGTTCAGGGGTTGCCTCTGGGGCGGGGCGTTCCTTGATCGTGGATGAAATCTTTGCTCGAATGAGAAATTAGGAATTAGGAATTAGGAATGAAGGTGGCGGCTTCGCCGCGAATAAATAATATATATGGGGCGATGCCCGAAGGCGGTATTTAGTCACCCCCATCACTAGTCATTCGAGGCACTTAATCCCTGCTTTCACACATCCATTGTTTATCGGTCTGCAAGGAAGATTTCTCGCTTCGCTCGAAATGACGATGCGGGAGTCTGATGTCTTCTAGTCTCCTAGTCACCAGTCACCAGTCACTAGTCACCGCTGGCTGCACATTCCGCTGCCAGGTGTCCGGTCGAGAAGGCCGCCTGCAGATTGTAGCCGCCGGTGAAGGCGTGGATATCCAGGACTTCTCCGGCGAAGTAGAGTCCTGCCACTTTCTTTGATTCCATGGTGGACGGATTCACCTCTTTGACAGAGATGCCGCCAGCCGTCACGATGGCTTCGTCGATGGGACGTGTACCCGTGATGGTGAGCTTCATTGACTTCATCGTCTGCACAAGGGACGCGCGCTGGGCTTTCTTGAGTTCGCTGACGGGAAGATCCCTGGGGATGCCTGCCAGTGAGAGCACGACGTCGATCATGCGATGCGGGAGAAGCTCGACGAGAGCGCCGGCCATCTGCTTCAGGTGGTGCTTTTCGAGGTCCCTCAGGACACGCTTATCGAGGACTTCCTGCGTGAGCGCAGGCTTGAGATCGAGCGTCGCTTCTACGGGATTTCCCTGCGAGAGCCAAAGGGAGGCTTTATCTGAGAGGGACAGCACGATGGGGCCTGTGATGCCGAAATGGGTGAAGAGCATCTCTCCGAATTCCTCTGCCTTTCTGCGCCCACCGGCGGAAAGGGCCAGTGTGACATTCTTGAGGGAGAGCCCCTGCAGGTCTTTCGGCCAGTTTTCTTTCGTGACGAGTGGGATAAGAGCCGGGCGGATGGTCGTGACCTTGTGCCCGATTTCCCCAGCCATCCGATACCCGTCCCCCGTCGAGCCCGTGCGCGGATACGAAGCACCGCCGGTCGTCAGGATCACGGCATCGGTATCGTAGCGCCCCTTCTTCGTTACGACGCCTTTCGCCCTGCCGTCTGTGACGACGATATGAGACACCGGCTCTTCCAAGTGAAGCTCGACCTTCTTTTCTTTGAGAAGGCGCATGAAAAGGCGGCGCACTTCCTGGGCATCATCGCTGGCGGGGAAGACGCGCCCGCCGCGCTCGACCTTGGTCGCAAGGCCATAGCCATGGAGCAGCTCCAGCAGGTCCTCATTCGAGAAGGCTTCGTAGGCACTGTAGAGAAATTTCCCATTGCCCGGTGTCTTCCCGATGAAATCCATAATGGGCGCGCTGTTGGTCAGATTGCAGCGGCCTTTGCCGGTGATGCCCATCTTCAGCCCGACTTTGGGCATTTTTTCAAAGAGCATCACTTTGACGCCTCGATCAGCCGCCGTGACAGCTGCCAGAAGTCCCGCCACACCGGCTCCGATGATGGCGATTTTTTTATTTGTGGAGCTCATACAGTTTCTTGACCTCCTCTAAGGACAGACGGCGGTATTCCCCGCGAGCGACGCCGGCAAGCGTCAGGAAACTGTACTGCACGCGTTTCAGCCCGAAGACGGGATAGTGGAAAGCCGCCATCATTTTACGGATTTCCCGGTTCTTGCCTTCATGGAGTGTCATGCGTACCTTTGTCTTATTCTTCTCCTTATCATAGCCCAGGACTTCGATCTCGCACGGTGCAGTCACTCCGCTGTCGATGCGCACGCCCTTCGACATTTTATCTGCCAGCTTCAGTGAATATTTCCCACGGACTGTGACTTCATATACCTTTTTGACCTCATGCTTCGGATGCGTCAGGATGTTGTCGAGCTCGCCGTCATTCGTCATGAGGAGCAGTCCTTCGGAGTGATAGTCAAGACGTCCGACAGGGAAAATGCGTTCACGTATATTTCTGAAATAGTCCATGACCGTGCGCCGCCCCTGCGGGTCGGTGACAGACGTAATGACATTATCCGGCTTGTAGAAGAGGAAATAGCGTTTCCGTTCAGGGCGGATGCGTTCTCCGGCGACCTCTATGCGATCGGAAACAGGATCGGCTTCGCTCCCCAGCTCGCGGATGACCTTGCCATTCACACGGACCTGTCCCGCTGCGATCAATTCTTCAGCCTTGCGGCGGGAGCAGATGCCCGCATGGCTCAATACCTTCTGTAAACGTTCTTTCAAAATAGTTCTCCTTCTTCCAGTCCTTCTCGCCAGCGCATCCGAAGCTCATTCACATCTGAAAGCCCGGTGCAGGCGAGGAAACGCTTCGTCGTACCATAAAGGATCGGCCGTCCGGGGATATCCAGACGTCCTCTTTCTTCGATGAGGCCCTTCTCCATGAGGAGCCCCAGCACACGGCCTGCCGTCACGCCGCGGATCTTCTCAATCTCGACTCGCGTCACAGGCTCTTTGCAGGCCACCACCGCCAGCGTCTCCAGCGCCGCAGCCGAGAGCGGCGTCTGTTGCCCCAGAAGGGAGGAGAGCCAGGTGTCATATTTCTTTTTCGTCGCCAGCATGTACCCCGCACCCGTGTGATGGAGCGTCAAACCGGAGTCTGGCTTTTCATATTTTTCAGACAGCAGCGTGAGTGCTTTCTCGATCATCTGAGAGTCTTCTCCCACGGCCTTTGCCATGTCGGTCAGAGAGACAGGACTCCCCTTCGCAAAAAGAAAGGCTTCGATGAGCGCTGATAGCTGTATAAGAGTGTTTGTCATAAATGTCCTTTGTTGCGTTATGGGTTTAAGGGTTCGGGGTTCGGGGTTAGCCCCTCGAGCGTGCTGCGCTTTGATGGCGTGCGAAAGAGGTTCAGCGGGTTCTGTAGGTTCTACGGGTTCAGCGGGGAAGGTGCGGCGCATAAAAATAATGAAGCGCCGCGGAATTTTAAAACATGCGATATTCACGAAAGACGGGAAACCTGTGAACCTTCAGAACCTGCTTAACCTGTGAGGCTTCGTATATACTCTGCGGCGCTTCCACATTTTTATGCGCCGCACCACCATTTCTCATTTCTCATTTCT
>CAKPUX010000006.1 GCA_934193095.1 uncultured Dialister sp.
TCCTGCCATATAGACCTCCCGTTTTGGATCGTAGTCCTTAAGTTCTATATGGTCATTATACTGCTTCATCCAGTGCCAGAGAACGGAACGGCTTGAAATGTTGTATTTTGCTACGATGTCGTCAACGCTGCCCTCGCCCTGTTTCTCGTATTTCCTTACCCAGCCACGAAGACTCTGCACGGATATCCCATTCGCTCTAGCGATTTGTCGGTAAGATCCTTTGCCGGAAAGATATTCTCTCACTCTGGCAAGCATCCAATCTGCTGAATGTTTCCTTTTAGCAATAAAAAAATCCCCCTAAAGCAGTTTGGTTATTTACCTTGTCTGCTTTAGGGGGATCATATCATTCATCAAATACAGGGCTTCCTCGTTCATTTGTTGCTTCTTTTGTTCCATGGACAACACAAATAAACCTAAATTAGCAGGGCCTCTTAGGTCAAACTTTCCCATTTCTTTAAGCAAATCCATCTTTGTCTCGGGAATATTATCCAAATCCATGGTTGTTTTTCCAACAAACTTTTGAAAGCTGTTAGAGCAAGAAACAAGAGTTTTCATGAATTTGGAATTATCCAGTTTTTTGTCTAACCCAAACAAAGACATGATTCGTGCAGCAAGCATAATACGGCTGTCACGGGTAAGATTGGCAATCTGGTCAGTATGGGCTCGTATTTCCTGTACTTTAGACAGAATCTGATTTTCTACATCAATATTCTGCGAATCATGAATAGGACCGCCATGGAAATGGAATCTTGCAGAAGCAGGGGAGGGGACGACCACACATAGCATACAGAATAAAGCACCCAGACAGGCTACTTTAGAAAGACGGAGGGACATAAAAACAACTCCTTTCAAGAAAATAAAAAGAAAGTTGTAAATTCAAAAGAAAAAGAATATAATCGAATAAAAAGCATAAGCTATCCAATTAAATTATACCATAAATTGTTTATTCTATGAATCATGGAACTTTTAAAAAGGAGAAAACAGATGAAAAAAGCATTGAGGATGATTACAGCAGGAATTTTAATTGGACTTGGAAGTGTAATGCTGCCGGGATGCGGAAATTCTAACGGTACAAGCAGCAGCGTTTCACAAAAAGCACCGCAAAGCGATATGGATAAATACAAAGCAGCCTGCATGACACTGAAACAAGATTATACTAAGTTGATGGATGTCTATAATAAATTCTATGAGGATCATAAAAACCAAAAAGATAAATATCCGTTGGTGGATTATCTGAAAGAATACAATGATGCAGGATTTAATGATAAAATTAAACACCAACTTGATGCTAAAGTAGAAAATGATATTCGAACATTAGATGTGGATTCGGTCATTCACACGCATGAAATGGTAGAAGAAATGAAAACATTACCAGAAGCAAAACAAATTATCGATGACATGGAAACACAAAAACAAATTTATTATGCTATGAGGGATAAAAACAAAAATAATCAAAAAGTCATTGAAGAAATGAGAAAATTTGACAAAGAACAAAATATGCCAAATAATTTAGTTGACTTCCAAACTTACCAAGGGTTAAAACTTGTAACAGGCACGTATCTTGAATTAGAGCATATTGCATTAAATAAGCAAAGAACAACCAAAAACTTGTTTGACAAACCAACAAATGTAAGTAATGAAGATTGCAAAAAAGCAAAAAAATACCTAAGAGAATACCGAAAAAAAATAGGTTGGGATGCAGATCCCCGTCTCGAAGATAACGTATAATATAAAAGAGCCTTCTGCTTTAAGCAGAAGGCTCTTTTACGTAATAAAACTCATTGAAGAAAATACAATAAAGGATATCCAATAATTATTGTTAAATAAACTGTCTAAAAATCCTTTTACTGCGAAACAGGAACATTTAATGTCACATCAGCTAATGAATCATTCTTAGTTGAATCGGCACCTAAAGCATTCAGTTTCTCTGCAAGAATCAGATTTTGTTTAGCAAGAACAGCTACCGCCTGTTTAAGGGATTCAAGCTCTTCCTTATAGGCAGGTTCCATCTTTGGCGCAGCATGACCTAATGCAATTGACTATATATGTTTTATAGAAGAAAAGAGGATAGGATATAAAAGAGAAATAGAAGAAAATAACAAAGGATGTTTCTGCAAATGAAAAAAACTGCTAGAAGGGAAAAATAAAATACAGGAAAAAGAATTCCGATAGACTCTTTCGGTAAAAAGCAAGTTTTTTACCTAAAAAATGAAAAGGGAA
Organism: uncultured Dialister sp.; assembly: GCA_934193095.1. Classification (GTDB taxonomy): domain Bacteria; phylum Bacillota; class Negativicutes; order Veillonellales; family Dialisteraceae; genus Dialister. The sequence goes on from CAKPUX010000006.1 coordinate 2,221, forward strand.
AATAGAAGAGTTTCTCTTTTGGGTGACTTCTTGACAAACAAAGCAACAATGAATAAAGTAACCATAGAAAGGGAAATTTTGAGATAGGAAATGTCTATCTCAAAAAAGCTGTTAAAAAGAAAAAGAGGACGCTATATGAACAAAATCAAGAAGATGATACTGACAGCAATTTTGGGAACGACCTTACTTTGGGGAGGAACGGCAGACGCTTTTGATTTGATTGAGGATGCCAATACATTTACAAAGGATCCTAACGTAGCAGTAACATTATATCTAGGAATGAGCCGTGAAGAGGTCGATCATAATTTTGATGGGGCTGGATGGGAAATCAGAATCGATGAAAGGAAGGATAAACGCTATAGTAACCATGCCACCAAGTTTCGGAGAACAGATAAACTTGACAATCTGCCTTTCTTTCAGGAAGAAATCATCATTGTGGACTATACTAACGATGGATATGTAAAAGATTATCGAATAGAATTTAATTACATGAGTCCTAATTATTATGGCGGGGAAGTAGAAAAACTAAAGAAAGAAGACATCGAAAGACTGAAGCGAAATGCATTTATCATTCTAAGAGACATGACCAAAAATCTAACTGCAGCATTAGGGAAACCGGATGCACCCATGCGAACAGACTATTTGCCTTTTGATAAATATCCAGCTAGAGAATATACTCTGGAATGGAAAAACGAAAAAGGTTCATGGATTATCGGTGGATATATTGAATCAAGAGGCATCATCAAAATGGATTACCAGGTTTACGCACCCCGCCCATAGCCAAAAAGGCTGTGCAAAAGCACAGCCTTTTTTATTATACTTTAAACTCTTCCGTGCAATGGTCGGCAGAAAGCCAAATAGTGCTAAAACTATCATTTTTCGTGGCTGTTTTTAAGTACCATGAATCAGCATCATGACGAGCTAAAAGAATACCATTGGCAAAATCATAAGTACGGAAATGATCTAGCAAGAACCGTTTAGGGAAAGACAAACCAACTTCATTGTCATCTACATACATTCGGCAAGCAATTTCACCAACGTCAACAATTTTAGGGAAAAGTCGGTCGAAACTCAAAGTAAGACTATCTTTATTGACATGATTACAATTCCGAATTACTTCATTGGCTTTCCAAGCCAACATACCAAAAGAAATATCATGAGACTCAAAATAATTTAGCAAATCAAGATTTTAGATAAGAAACATTTTAATGGAACTGACATGGTCTAAGGAAGAATAGGAAGCTGCAGTGGTAGAAATATAAAACAGCAAGTGATACTTAACACGAGAAGGACCAGATAAAAAAGAAGCCGGAATAAACTTATCCGTATTATCAGCACCCGGAACCAAATGGCCTAATGGAAACAAATACCCAGTAAATAAATCCCCTTGAGAAAATTTATCTAAGAAATTGGTATTCAGAGAAATCTCTGTAAAAGGGTCTAAAGAACTGGGGATGATTTTGTGCTTCTGAAGATAAGGACAAATCCGCTAATAGAAAAAGTCACAAAGCTCTTTGCTTAAAGATCTTACATTCTTTTTGATAGAAGGCTTTGATGGATTCGTAATAGAAACAGGAGCTGGAATAGAAGCTGCATTAAAAGATACAGATTCAGATACTTGCGAAGGCATGGAAAAAATTCTTGAATCATTTTTTTAGAAACATAAGACCAATCCACATGCTTGGAAGTATCACATGAGGTTGAGGATGGCTGCAAAACGGCTCCTCCATGAAGAAATTCAGATTCTATAAAATTTTCTTCCAGGAACAAACGATTTATGACCAAATTACATGGATGCTCTTTTTTAAGCGACAACCAGTGACACAAATATGCATGTTTTTCAAAAGTCTTTTACCATCCGGGGCATTCTCTAATTGGGGAAAGCCTTCCGTCAGCGGAATTTTTTCACTAAGTGGGTTATTATCAAGGACTTTAGTACGAGCAAACTCTTCTAATTTTTGAAAATCAAAGCCTTGGAATAACAAGTAATTTGCCAGACGTTTTCTCGAGATGCAAAGGAAATAGATTTTTTTCAAGAAAGAAAAATCAGATACTTTATATAAAGAAATATCAGCCTTGGGCCCAAAAAGATTATTAAGTTATTCAATGCTAATTCTAGATTTACAGCAAGGGCAGCCAATAAAGGCAGATTTTCGATTAGAGACAGCCACTTCTTTTTCAAGTTCAGATTTCCACTCTTTTATTTCTTCTACATCATTTTCAAGAGCAAGGATTACCTGCGTGGATGGAAGCTCAATATACTTATTAACCGGAATCGCCATAGAAACATGAAGGCTATCAATAAATTCTGCAGCAAAATTCTTGCTTTTAATGTCAAGCCCATTATTTCTGGAAATAGAAATCGCAGGAAGCGCTACTCCCAAATCTCTAATTTGTTCAGAAATAAAAGCGCGGATGTCTTCATCCGAATAAAGTCACCGGACATTCAAATTCAACAATTTTCATCATAAAATGCTCCTTTATATGCACGTAAAAGGACAAAATATTTTCTATTCATAATAGGAAATTGAAAATTACTACATTGAATTTGATGGATATAAAAAAGTAAAAGTATAAAAAAACAAAAAAATCTTGGGAATTTTCCAAGATTTTTTTGTTTTCTATTCCAAAGAGCGCATCTTTGACAAGCAAAACGAGTATAATAAGAAAAGAAAGGCTTTTTTTAAGAAAAGAGAAAAGAGGGAAAACAAATGAAGAAGAACAAACTCATGGCATGTATCATGAGCGCTGTATGTGCGATGGGAATAACCACAGCAGGAATAGAAACTGCATCTGCTTTCAATGTAGGTGGAGTCATCGGAGTTGTTCTTGGAGGAGCAGCAGCTTACAAACAAATTGATGAATACGTCCATTATGTGAATGATACTGAAGAAGGAAGACAGGCTTACTTCCGAATGACAAAAGAGGAAATGGGTGTGAACGAAGACCCATATTATAATGGAATGCTTCGAACGCTCATGCAGGATTTAACAACCGGGGTTGCCACCGTAGACCCCACGGTTTATGATAAACCATTCCTGTATTTTTTGAACAATGATACATCTTTTAATGCATCTTGTGGATTAGGGCATGTTATGACGGTCAATGTCGGTCTTTTTAGAATTTCAGACAACATTGATGAGGTAGCTTTCGTTATCGGGCATGAAATGGGTCACGGAATGAAAGATCATTCACTCAAAGGGACACAGAAAAAAATGAGAACCGTCATCGGTGCCTCGGTAGCTGCCGAAGCTATGGGCGGGGGCGCTGCAGCCAATATTGCCATGAAAGCACTGGTCGGACAGATTAACAATATCCAGATTACAAAGAAGCAGGAATGGGAAGCAGATAACCTTGCCTTTGATTATGCTTACAATGCAGGATATAACCCGGGAGCCGGAGCTGCCATCTGGGTACGAGTAAATGAAAGAATGGGCGAATTTAAAAACGACCTCGTCGGCGAAATTTTCAACCCGAATGACCATCCAAGCAATCATGACAGGCAAATGAATTATGAAAAGAAGCTGACTGAACTTTCAAAAGGACATGTCACCATCAAAAAAGATACTAACATGGTTCAGATTAACGGGAAAGACTTCACGGAACCTGCAGCAATTAGCAGCATGAGCAGCCAAGAAAGAAAATATTTTTTGATGGGAAATCTGGCTGCTGCTTATGACCATGGAGAAAATAAGCAAAAAGCCTACAACTCCAATGGAACAGTCTATTTAGGAAACCAAGCAATCATCACACCAACCGATGGAGACGAATCAGCAGATACCTTGGTCAAAAAACTGAATGCCATTAAATAAATCAAGAAAAACCTGAATTTCCAGGCATAAAATAGAAAAAAAGAAAAGAAGAAAACAAATGAAGAAATGGATGAAAGCAGCAGCCCTGGGTATTGTCACCGTGGGGCTCGTAGCCTCTCTGGGTGGATGTGGTTCCTCAGACAAGTTCGTTGGGGACTGGTCGGATTTGGATGAAAGCATGCAAAACATTGAAAAATTAAACAGAGTACCAAACATGGAAACCCCTAAATACCACACCCTGCACATTGAAAAAAATGGAAAAGACTATTTAGTAAATGGCATTGAATACACCTATCCAGCTTCTGCATTGCCGTTGGCTACTCGTGAAAAAGGCAAATGCTGGGTCAGACTCTCGCAACACTATTTCTGGGGAAACAGCACTTTCGTAAGACAGGGAGAAAGCAATACTATGAAACCAACTGTGTCTACCTGGGGCATTGAAAGCATCGACTATATCGAAAAAGGAGACAAACTGCAGGTACATCACCCAAGAGGATATACGGTAACCATGACCCGCACAAAAGACAAAAATGAAATCACAAAGTACACCGCCAAGATGCAGGAAAAACTGACAGCTATTATGGCAAAGTACGGCGTTGAAATGAAATACAATGATAAGGTACTGGAAGCAAACAAATAATCAAAACAATGAAAGTCACACAAAGGCCCGCCATATCTGACGGGCTTTTATATTGAAAAAGACAGATCAAGGTGAAGGACCTGTCATTTGCGGCAGTCAATTACCTGCAAATTTAATTAGCATATTTAAAATTTTAAAAGAGTGAAGGAAAACCGTAGTGAATATCAAATAATGAAGAAACTGATACAACAGCAAGAAAAACTTTCAGAAAGTCCATGAAACGCAGAATTTACTATACTTTATAGAAGAAACGGAATATAATAAAGAAAATCACAGTAGCTATTGAAGTATGGGATACGAGCGGACTTCGATAGCTGCTTATTTTTTTGAATGGAGGAATAAGATATGAGAAAGAATCGTTACCCCAAACTCGCGGGGGTAAACAATCATTATAAGAAAAGAGCCATACTGACCGCACTCCTTTTAAGTGCGCTTTTTTGTTTGGAAAATGAAATAAGCGCTACAACTTACGAAAATGATAAAATTATGATTAATGGAGCATTATATCAAAAACTACAGGATATGAAGATACTCTTGTAGAAGACTCAAACGATTTGATACTAAAAGGGCAAAAAGTAACAGTTAAAAATAACATAGCTCCATAAAAAGGAGACCAAAAAATAATATACATACCTTCTAAGTGGATAGGAAACATTGAGATATGGAACCACTATTCACCTGATGACGGTTGTTCTGATTGGGAATCAAAAATAGGATCTTTATCTGCAAATTCAACAGAAACAGAAATAGAAACATTTAACAAAAATACCGGATATTTTGTTCAGAAAAATATCGATGGAAGTATAACATTATATTATTCAAAAGGAGGAAAAGAAATAACCGAAAGAGATTTAGGAAGCGAAAGCCAAGAAAGATGGGATGAAAACACAGACAGATGTACGGTAACTATAACAACAACCCTTAGCGGAGGAACATATAATCAAGCAGAAAAAAAGGTAACATTAACCAATCTTAGTGATGCAGCCATCACTGTCATGGAAAACAGCTCCCTCACCGGCAAAGCGGGCGTACAAACAACCAAAGCCATCAACGTCAATACCAATTCCACGCTCACTGCAGCAGGGACAATCAATGCTTAAAGCATTACTGCAGATGCATCTAATATTACCGGAGCCAGCATTACAAGCAACCAAGAATTAATTGCTACCAATGGTTCTACCGTCAGTGCAACAGACACAATTACAACAGAAACATTAGCCGTAAAAAGCAATAGTAAAAATTCAAGCCCAAAACTTAACAACGAATCTAATATTCATAGATGAAAATAGTATATTAGATATATCAAAAGGAACACTAATGATTATAAGAGAAGACGGGGAATGGAGCTCACCAATGCAAGTAACCGGTAAAATCAAAGCTAAATTTCTGTAAGTAAAGAATGAGAACGGATTTCTCAACAGCATCGGATCAGATACCCATATTACAGGTGACTTGACCCTTAAACGGAAAAGCCCAGACAGTTTCTTCCGGGGTTGCAAACACAGATGTCATCAATAAAGTACAAATGACCACTGCGTTAAATAATGCCAAGCCTAAGCTAGGAAAAAAATACAGCGCAAGATACGGAATCAACCTAAATACAAATAATGCCGTAGGACTTGGCAATGCTGCTGCGTATACAACTGCCGACAAAAAAAGAATTTCTCTGTTCGGAGCAGCCAAAACATACTTAAAAGGAGTCAATACAGGCAAAATCTCAGCAACATCCAAAGACCTCATTAATGGTCCTCAGCTTTATTCTGTACAACAAAGCATTGCCGGATTTGCTTGACCGCATCCAAACAAACAAAAACCAGCTGGAAAGTTTGAAATCCTCCATCAATGCGAAAAAACAGAATTATCCGGCATTCAAAAGAATCTGAATACCATCAAGGGGACAAAACTTAGTCAGGATATGAGCAACCTCACAACTGACGGAGAAGCCGTTATCAAGAGCCAAGTCAAAAAAGCCATTCAAAAATTCCAAAAGGATATGGATGTATCCACGGTTCAGACCAATACACAAGAAGCCAAAGTCTCTGGTGCTATGAAAGCTAAGCCTACCGAAAGCTACGAACCATCCATCATGCTGGCAGATGCACCGATAGAAGCCACGAACGAACCAGTTAACGCCGTGTCTGCTATTTCAACGGAAGATGTAGCCGCCAAAGCAGACCTTTCCCAAACAAAGGTAAACCTCGAAAAGAAAGCGACCTTAAACACTATGAATGTTTCTGCATATACAAAACAATTATCCAAAGGTCTGGTTACCGGGGAAAGCGCCTACCATGCCCTTCAGAAAGTCAAGGAATACCGCATCATGCAAGCTAAGGGAAAATTACCTTAACCGTAGGAGTAAATGGCGCAGAAACGAAAATAGACGCATCCAAGAAGAATTGGACAGGTATATATTAGTGGACGAAAAAGAAGCTGGCTCTATGGCAAACGTAGGATACGTGAACCAGACGCTTTCGATGGAAAGCTCCTATGACAAACTGAACCTCATGAAAAAGGACCTGGAAAAAGATACCAATAAAGGCATCACCAAAGCCGCTGCCCTGGCAGCATTGAAACCCATTGGCCATGATGAAGAAGACAAGGTATCCTTTGCCATCGGATATGGACATTACAAAGATGGAAATGAAGCAGCCATCGGTACGTTCTTTAGACCAAGCCAGAATATCTTAATCCACTTAGACGTTACGGCCGGTGCAGGTAAACCAGGCATGAACACAGGGGTAAGCTTTAAAGTAGGGAAAGGAAGCAGCTATGCATCTATGATCCGTGAACAACTCGCAGAAGAAAATGCAGCTATGAGAAATCAGGCCGAAAAACAGGCTGAAAGAATTAAGATACAGAAAGAAAAAATCGAATATCTGGAACTCGTGCTGCAAAGCATCCGGTTCTAATTCCATCAGAAAGGAGCCGTCATCTGGCTGCTCCTTTTTTGTGCAATCAATGCCATTAATTTGCCGTAAATTATCGTAAATTACAGTAAATTACCGTAGAATATCGTAATTTATCGTAAAGTAATGTAAATTACGGCATTTGAAATAAGAGAAGAATCTCAAAGAGAGAAAAAAGAAAATTTTCTCATTTTTCTGCAACACTGTTGCAAAACACTTTCGGTTAAAGGAAAAGCGCAAAGAGGCTTTTCTTAAAAGAAAAGCTCGCAAAAGCGATTATTTCAAAGTCAGAAAGAAAGGAGACCCTATGAAACAACTTGAAATTCTGGTACTCCCACCAGGAATGAACGAGGAGGACATGTGCATCATGAAGTTTGAAAAAGAAAGGGAATTTATTGAAATGCCCCCATACCATTACAGAAGAAAGGCTGCAAATGCATCTTTTTGAAGCCAAATGGGGCTACTTTGGTGGGTGGTATCGCATAAATGGCGGAAGAGAGATGATGGGAAACGCAGAAATGTGAGCTTGAAAAAGTAACGAAAGGGAAGCAGCAAAAGCTACTTCCCTTTAATTTATCTAAAAAGTCGGGGATCGGCTTTTCATCAATGAAAAGCGTGTCCCGTTGTCTTTATTTTAAAAGGAGGTGAAACCATGAACAAAAAAGCAATCATTTCCATCATGACAGCACTCACTCTGTCAGGATATACAGGATATATATCTCCCGGAAGCACCCACACCATTGTGGATAATCATCCAGAAATGGAAAAACAGGGAAAAGAAGTGATGGAACAGGTGGAAAGCTACATGAAAGACAAATACCAAGTGTCATTAAACGAAGAGATGACCATTGTCAACACATATGACTACGGGAAAGATGTAGAAACATACAAGCTAAAAAAGACGCAGCCTATGCAGTCAAATACTCTGCCGCTGTTTCTGTTCCGGATAGGAATCTCATCATTTTCAACATGCAAATCGTAACACCTGAAAGCCTATCGATTCGTTCTGACCCATGAACTGGTCCATAAGTACCAGGCCATCAAGGCAAAAGAAGAACAGACGACCATGAACAAAAATGTGGGTCTGGCAGAAGGAATGGCCGACATCATTGCACAAGACTTGACGAGCATCTGTTTGGAATCCAAGGACAAAGACATCTCAAGAAATGAGCTGGCAACACCCGAAGACTTCAAAAAAGCAGTCAAAACCTATGGCGAAACCAAAGTCTATGAACAAGCAACGTATGAAGCAAAGATGTACAAGAAAAAACATCCCAAAAGCTTATATGAAGAATAAAAAAGAACCGGATATATCCGATTCTTTTTTGAAAAGCTTCTTTTGCTGCAAAAGCAAAGAAAACACCTAATAACGGAAACGTCCATCATATAAACCGCTGCTGTACCCTGCCTGATGCCCATCAGAATAAGCCTTTTTAACTGACGCATCCATCTCTCGATGGAGCAGATTCATCTGCTTTTGACGATTGACCTCGTTGATATAGAGCTGACAGGCACCAGCGAACGAATCCGCTTGGAAACCAGACAAATAGGAAATCAGGCGGGAACAAGCATGGACATTCTGAAAATCAGGAGAAAGGAAATTAATGGGAGCAAGACGCTCAAAAAAAGCAGTGCGAAGCGACCTGATTTCCTGCGCCATCGAGGAAGAGAGACTCAAAAGCTTCATTACGAATGATCTCAGGATTCACATGGTCCTTTTTGAACAAGTCACGAGTTGCCTCGACATGGGAAAGAGCCTCTGTCACTTTCTTATAGTCGGCTGAATGGGAATGGGAGCGAAGGAAGAGCCAACCCAAAAGAACAAAAAGAGAAAGAGCGGCTTGAATGATTCCGCGCATCAGAAAAATAGAGCCATAAGAAGCAAATTCGAAATAAACAATGGAATCATAAAGGAAGTAAAGGGAACCAAGAATGATGCCCCAATTCAGATAGAAAAAATACTTAGGTCGATTCGCAATCAATTGAGATTTAAAACGAGAAAGATTTGCAATCTGGGCATCCAGTTCATCAAACGTAGGATACTCTTCTATGCACTTGACGTACTCGTTATTGAATTTATGAAATGAAGCCGTCTCCAGCTGATTCTCTGAAGCAAAAAAATCATGCAGAACCCTCAAAGCTTGAATCAGCTCTTCCCGGGAACGAGGCGGCTCACCATGAGCAGGGCAGGCGTAAGAGCCCAGAAAATTGGACGGCAAGGATGAATAAGCCAAAAATACACACTCCTTTCAGAAAAATAATCGTCTTTTTCTTATTATAACGATGAAATTATAACGATGAAAGAAGAAAACAGGCAATAGAAAGAAAAAGAAAAAAAGAAAGAAATTAAAGCAAATTTCTGAGAGGTAGAGTAAAATAGGAAATAGAAATAGAAAAACAAAAGTAAAGGAGAGAAATATGACAGAAAAGAATTTTGATACTATGAACAAGAATAACTTACCGCGTAAGGCTCATCGACTTAAAGGAGGAACTGGGATATGATGTTCCCATCATGAGTGGGATTGCAGGAATCGATCAGCTGACTTATAAAGAATATGAAGAAGGAATCATGGATAGAAGCAGCCTGCCCGTCTTTAAGCGATTAAGCTATTTAACCGGCCTTTCCATGGACTATCTACTGGGAATCACAGATATCCCGGATGCCTATAAACCGGGCGATGGCTACATGGACTTTGATATCTCAGACAGGGTAAGGGGCTGTCAGACTGAATTATGCCATGTCAATCAAGAAAGCCGCTACCTTGATCAATATGGAAGAAGTGCCATTCCGCTACCGGGAAGTCAAATCATACAACCAGTCATTTTCTCCCATGGAGCTTGTAAAGCTGGCAAGAATCTACGAAACATCCGTAGACTATCTGGCACGCATCACAGATGATGACAGACCCAATATGAAAGAACACTGCTGCACAAAGCTCCTCACAGAAGAACAAATAGAGAAAGTGAAAGAACGAATCATCAAGCTCTGTCCTACGCCGGTACCAAGAACCCCCATTGAAAAAAATACGCCAACCGGGTGATTGAACTTCGAGAAGAAAATGGAGCAAGCAGGGAAGATATTGCAAGACTTCTGGGAATTGTCCCCAGTGAATATAAAGAAATGGAAGAAGCCCCCACACTGATGAAGGCAAGAGAACTGAAGCTTCTTGCAGATCTCTACAACGTATCCCTTGACTACCTCATGGGACGAACCGACATCCGAAACTACATTACGAAGAAAAATGGAGATACGGTCAGGAAAAGAACCGGAAACCAAGAAAATAAAAACAAAACGAACAAACTTATGTAAATGCAAAGAAAGGAGAAACCCCAATGATTGGAGATATTTTATTTGGCGCTTTTATGGGAGCCTTGATGTTCCTGCCCATCATGTTCATGATTTTTTACTGGGGCGGGCTTGCCGTAATGAACTTTATTGGCGCACATGCCATTTTCTTCACCGTATGCATTCTGCTCTGGCTGACCAAAATCGCTATTAAGAAAAAAAGCAAGGATAAAAAAGTCGCTGAAGAACGAAAAGTTCGAGAAGAAAAACACATCACGCCGCATTACACAGCACCCACTGTCACCCGGACAATTGATGTGACTCCGCCTCCCATCAAACCGATGACAGAGCATCCTCGTCTTGCCCCTAAAGAACCAAGGAAAGATCCTCCCTATGTTCCCCGGAAAGTAGCTACGATTGCTCCGATTCGGGCAAAAAACCGTCCAAGAACAACCATTCACGTCGCACCTTCTCCTAAAGAGAAGAGCAAAGCTACCCAAAAAGAGACCATGGGACAGGCCATTTTGGATAACAAACAGCAAAGCGTAGACTTCAAAGCTGAAAAATTTTATTATCCACAATAAATTTAAAAAACCTGCCAAAGACTTGAGAAAGTCATCGACAGGTTCTTTTTATTTCATGCATAAACGAAAGGTTTGCTGCGCGACTTCATAAAAGCGAGGGAAGCCTTTCATACAAAGAGCGCCCAGCGCTTCGATGAGCGCGGCCAGCCAGAAAACTGCAAAAAAGAAGAAGTGCTTATCCATAAACATCATAAACACAAGGAATACCGCCAACCGAATACCGGCTTCCACCGTATTCCCGGATAAAATGCGATGGACGGAAAGGAAACCCAAAAAGATGGCAAGCCATACATACAGTCGTTTCATAAGGAACCCCCTTCAATCCAAAGCTGCAGGGAATCTCGATGAGATTTGGGATTCCGAACATATCTATAGGTAAAGGAATGACCATCTCTCGAATAGAAGGTCAGATCTCCATAATGGAGAATACTACCAAAAAATCACTGCTTGCAGGAAACCAGAGCCAGATTGTCGCGTTCCATTTTCTCTTTGTCAGGAGAACTGCTCTGGACTGGAAAGAACGTTGCCGGATATGAGACAAAAATCTCGAAAGTATTTAATAATACGTCAAATGGGAAGAAAAACAAGGAGGAGGATGCCAAAGAAAGGAATATACAAGGAAGCAAGAAAAATCAGAGAAAGACTTACCCACAAGGAAAATCCAAGTTCCAGCGGTTCATACAGGCAAATTCCCATAAAGAAAATAATCAGACCACCCACAAAGGTGGACATATGCCCCTGGGGAGCGCTTAAATCCGTGGAAAGTAGAGAAATTCCTAGCAAAACCGAGGAAAATGGATGCAAAGATATCTGCTGCTGCTCACGATTAGAAGTCAGTAAACGCCACAGCTGCATAGAAGGAGGAACGGTATCCCCTAAACTATAGACAAAATCATCAAAAGACGCGAAATGAAAATCAACAAAAAAGCAGAACGGGTCTGCGAAAAAGAAATTGCATGAAAAGCTAAATCTGCTGAATATTCCAAAAGGGAAAGGTTCTTACTGACAAAATAAATAAAAGGTTCATAAACCTGCATTCTGCACTTGGCAAGAAGCCCCAAGAAAAGCCAGTCCTGCTCATGGCCTAAATGCTTGGCCAAAATCATGGGAAAATCAGAAATAGAAAAGCGCTGCTGTAATTTGGTATAAACATCTGCATTAGAAACAACCACGCAAAAAGGAATTTTCTTAGTTCGACGCAAATGGAAAAAAGAAACAGTTGGCGGAGTATCCCAGGAACTATCCCATTCCGTAAAATCAAAAAGAAAAGCAGGACGGACATTACTAAATAAATCATTTGTATGAAGCCGACTGCCAACAGCAAAACAAGCCACATGACTAGCATATGGAGCTAATTTTTCAGAACAACCAAAGAAAGAATTGCCGGAAATGGTTAAATCATCCAGCAATAGAACATTTCTACCTTGAATCAGTTCAGGATGTTTCACTTGCACCGATTCTATTGTATCCGATAAATATTGAGGACCTTTTACCGTATGCTGCGAAACAATAGACTTTGTACGTACCAGACAAGAAGAAACATCAACCAAATGAAGACTTTCTCCTGTAAGTTCCATAACACGGGAAATCAACCGATACACGGAAGACTGTCCAGCTTTTCAACCTTAGAAGGAGGAACTGTAGCCAAAGCAACACTAGGCATCAATTCCTGACACAAAAAATAAGCCACTAAATCAACAATTGTACGGTAATTTTTCTCAAATGAATAGACGAACTCCGAGAAACGCAAATCATGAAACCCGTTATTGAAAGGGATATACTCACACAGATAAAAACATTGAGCAGTGGCATCCTTCACATGCCGGAAAAAGACCGAACGCTCCTAGGCAGGGAATTCAGCCATATAATCATCATATTGCTTCAAAATCCTAGAATAATCTTTCCATGGAATAGACCCACCCCTTTTTATAGAAGTAGGAACGGGACAAAACAATTGCGTATATTTTCCAAAATACTTCATTGATACATTCCCCCAAAACATATAAACTCCGAAAAGCTTTTCTGATAATACTCCGAAAAGCCTCTCATGAAAAGACAGAAGATATGTTATACTTGAAACTGAGAATGCAAAAGGAATTTTGAGACAAAGAATTTTTTGAAGGGAAAACGCATAAAAGCATGATGATAGCAACAAAAAAACAAATTAGCCCCAATAACTCTCAATAAGAGAGGAAAAAGAGAAAGTAATAATATTATTGATATTGATTTTGTCATAAAGCATCGAGCATTATCTGCTTATAAAACTTTTGTCAAAAACTCCTCGAAATATATTATAATTGTTGCAAATTACATCTTTTACGGAACGATGGATGGATGATCGAGGACATATCACAGACATGATAGCAAAACTGCTGAGCAGAAGGACGCGGCCGGTATTCTGAAAGACCAGAAAGCCGCGTACATCAAAGCTTCCATCCATCTCCAGAAATCGAGGGCATGATGACACAAGGACGAACCGCCTGCCGCTGGCATATCCTGGCAGGCGAAAACGAAACAAAAGAGATCCCTGCGTTTTTCCGCAGGCATTCGGTCACAGATGGTCTTGCGCGTATCCTGATGCGGCGCGGACTGGATACGGAAGACAAATTATCCCATTTTTTATACGATGACCTGTCGGATCTGTCAGATCCTTTCTTGATGAAGGGGATGAAGGAGGGCGTCACCCGTCTGCTTTCCGCGATCGATCGTAGAGAGAAGATCGTAGTCTACGGAGACTATGATGTAGACGGCATCACATCGACTTCGATCCTCGTGCGCTGTCTGAAGGGCATGGGCGCGGATGTCGGATATTATATCCCCCGGAGAGAAACGGAAGGATATGGGCTGAATGAGAAGGCGTTGCTTTCCCTCCGGAAAGAGGGCTATACGCTCCTCATCACGGTGGACTGCGGTATCAGCTCGGCAGAGCTGATCGCAAGGAAACCAGAAGGGCTGGATATCATCGTGACTGACCATCACACGCCGCCCGAGCAGCTACCGGCATGCATCGCCGTGATCAATCCGCATCAGAAGGACTGCCCATATCCGTACAAGGAGCTGGCGGGCTGCGGCGTCGCTTTCATGGTGGCCAGAGCACTGCATCTGGCAAGGGATGGTGTCGATTTCACAGACAATGTAGAGCTCGCCGCACTGGGGACGATCGCAGACGTGGTATCTCTGACCGGAGAAAACCGTATCCTGGTACGGGAGGGGATGAAGCGTTTCCTTACGACCTCCATCAAGGGCCTTTCTTCGCTCCTGATCGCATCCGGCATCGTCCATGAGGATACGAAAGCGATCACGCATGCGGATCAGGTGTCCTTCGGTCTGGCGCCCCGTCTGAATGCAGCCGGACGCATTGCCCATGCCAGAGAAGGCGTACAGCTGATGACGACAGAGTCCAGTGAAGAAGCGGAGCGCCTCGCGAGCCAGCTCTGTGATACGAATGTGACGCGCCAGCAGATCGAGCGGAATATCTTCGAGGAAGCGCAGAAGCGCATCGCCGAGCTGCAAATCGAAAAGGACATGGCCCTTGTCGTGGACGGAAAGGACTGGCATCCCGGCGTCATCGGCATCGTGGCGTCGCGCATCCTGGAGATCTACCATCGTCCGGTACTGGTGCTGACAGTCCGAGACGGAGTCGGGAAGGGCTCCTGTCGCTCCATCCCTGCTTTCAATATCTATGAAGCGCTGGCGGCTCAGAAGGATCTCTTGCTCCAGTATGGCGGACACAAAATGGCAGCCGGCTTTTCAATCGAGGCAGACAAGATCCCCGAATTCCGAAAACGGCTCAATGCCTATGCGAAAGCAAGGCTCACTCCCGAAGACTGTATCCCTGTCCTTGAGGTAGAGGAGTGCCTGCCGCTCTCCGATGTATCCATCGATTTCATTCACTCGCTCGACCTTTTAGAGCCCTGCGGCTGTGACAATCCGAAGCCCATCTTTGCCACGCGGCAGGCTTTCGTGGAAACGGCGCGCCGCATCGGACAGGACAGACGGCATTTCAAATGTCAGCTATCTGCCGGGAAGGAGCTTATCGATGCGATCTTCTGGGGCGTGGGGGATATCGATCCCTGCCGCGCAGGGGATGTGGTCGATCTTGTTTTCGAACCGGAAGTCCATGAATGGTATGGCGAGCATGTGCAGCTCATCTGCCGCGATATACGAGAGGAAAATGAGAAGCTGCTCTCCCGCGATCTGCTGGTAGAGATCTACAAGAAGCTCACCGTTTTCCTGAAGGACCAGCCACGACCTGTGAAGGAGGTACAGAGCTGCCTCATGACGCAGGGCGGCTTCGAAAAAGTCAGCCTCAGCATGGGACTTGCCGTTTTTGAAGAGCTTGCGCTCCTCTCACGCTTTTCCAGAAACGGGGAAGAATTTTACCAGCGCCGTATCGCAACGAAAAAGCTGGATCTCATGGAGTCTGAAGTATATAGGAAGCATAGAATGTTTTAGGGCGAGGTCGTGACAGCTTCGCCGTGGATCCTTCGGGATGCCTGGAGATATCATCTCACTTTACCAGTCACGCCTGATACCGGCTCTCCGCTTTCACAGGTGATGATACACCTCTATTCCTTGGAACGTAGAAAACAGAGAGCGGGCAGTGCCATTTTCATGAAGGCAGCTTCCGGCACTGCCTTCCGGAGCTTGCACCCGAAGTCCTTAATTTTGATGCTGTAAGGAGGCACCGCTATGAATGATACAGAAAACAAAAAAACAGAAGTACCGGTAGAAACGAATGCCCTTCCAGCACCAAGCGTATTCAATCGCAATCTCAATGAAGAAACCATCCATACGGATGCCTCCGCTTCGACGCTGGCAGAATTTCTGATCCATCAGGATGAATATGTAGAACGCATGAAAGAACGGCAGGATTTTGCCGGAGAAAAAGAAGAAGAGCATAAAAAGCTCTTCGATAAGCTGAAAACGTACATGCATGATGAGAAATCGCTCGACCTCATCGAAGAAGCCTACGAGCTGGCAGAAAAAGCCCATGCGGGACAGACCAGACAGACGGGCGAGCCATACATCATCCATCCCGTCTCTGTGGCCTACATTCTGGCGGAGCTGGAAATGGATAAGGAAGGCGTCATGGCAGCGCTCCTGCATGATGTCGTCGAGGATACCGGCTATACGCTGGAAGATCTCAAAATGCTCTTTGGTGAAGAAGTCGCCTTCCTGGTCGATGGCGTGACGAAGCTCTCCCAATTCCACTACAAGGACAAAGAGGATCAGCAACTTGAGAATTTCCGCAAAATGTTCCTCGCGATGGCCAAGGATATTCGAGTCGTCGTCATCAAGCTGGCAGACCGCCTGCACAATATGCGTACCCTAGGCATCTTCCGGCGGGAAAAGCAGATCCGCATCGCACGCGAAACGATCGAGATCTATGCTCCGCTGGCACACCGCTTGGGGATCTATAACATCAAGTGGGAACTGGAGGATCTCTGCTTCCACTACCTGCATCCGGAGGAATATGCTGACCTCGTGCGCCAGATGAAGCAGAAGCGCAAGGCGCGTGAGGAGATCGTCGATGATACCATGCGCGTGCTCCATGAACACATCGAGGAAGCGGGGATCAAGGCGACCATCACGGGACGGCCGAAGCATTTCTACAGCATTTATAAAAAGATGAAAAGGGATAACAAAGACTTATCCCAGATCTATGACCTCTATGCGGTGCGTGTCATCGTGGATACCATCCCGCAGTGCTATGCGATCCTCGGCATTGCACACTCTCTCTGGAGACCTCTTCCGAACCGCTTCAAGGACTACATCGCCGTCCCGAAGCCGAATATGTACCAGTCGCTCCATACGACCGTCATCGGGACGAAGGGGCAGCCGGTAGAGATCCAGATCCGTACGTGGGAAATGCACCATATTTCCGAATACGGTGTCGCCGCTCACTGGCGCTACAAGGAAGGCAGACATGCCGGCGGCAAGGACTTCGATGCGAAGATCTCCTGGCTGCGCCGCATCCTGGAATGGCAGGATACCAGCAACCCGAAGGAATTCATGAATGCCCTGAAACTCGATGTCTTCTCGGATGAAGTCTTCGTCTTCACACCGAAGGGCGATGTCATCAACCTGCCGAAGGGCTCGATCCCGATCGACTTTGCTTACCGCATCCATACCGAAGTCGGCAACCGCTGCATCGGTGCGAAGGTGAATAATAAGATCGTCCCGCTCGATACGAAGCTGAAGAATGGGGATATCGTCTCTGTCATCACTTCGAAAAATGGCAAGCCGAGCTATGACTGGATCAATATGGTCGGCGCTGCTGACAGTAAGGCGAAGATCCGCAGCTGGTTCAAGAAAGAAAACAGAGAAGAAAATATAGCACGCGGGCAGCAGCTCCTGCTCGAGGAAACAGACCGTCTCGGCTATGAATGGAAGAAGCTCATCGGAAAAGACCGCCTGCTCGAGGTCGCGAAGACCTTCAACTGTCCGACCACCGATGACCTTCTTGCCTCCATCGGCTTCGGCGGTATCCCCGTGAAGAGCACGATGGTGAAGCTCACGGAAAGATACAAGAAGGAGCTTGCTCTCCAAAAGCCCGTACTTCAAAAGACCGCAAAGGATCTGGAGAATCTCAAAATGCGCAGCATGAAAGCGCGCTCGTCCTCCGGCATCCTCGTCCGCGGGGAAGTGGGACTCGAGGTGCATCTCGCCAAGTGCTGCACCCCGGTGCCGGGTGACTCCATCGTCGGCTTCGTGACGCGCGGCCGCGGCGTCTCAGTCCATTGTGCGGACTGTCCGAATGCCATCAATTTCCCGGACAAAGACCGCATGATCGATGTGTCATGGGAAGAAGAGACGGGCGGCATGTTCCTCGTCACGATCGAAGTCATCTGCTACGACCGCACAGGTCTCATGGCGGACATCCTGGCCGTGCTGACAGAGATGAAGCTCTCCGTCTCTGCGGCAAATGTCAAGGTCGAGAACAATGGCATGGCCGTCATGAATCTTGGCATCCAGATCAAGGATCTGGCGCAGCTCGACTTCATCATGACCAAGATCCGCCGCATCAAGGGCGTCCATTCAGTCAGAAGAATGCGGTCGTCGAAGGGGGAAAATTAGTAAGAAGGGGTGAGTGGTGACTTGCATACCACTTTCGGGCATCGCCGCATATATACTTCGCGGTGAAGGCGCCACCTCCATTCCTCATTCCTCATTCGCGCAAAGCTTTCATTCATAATCAGTGGGCGGGCACGCCCCACGGGCTAACCCCGAACCCTGAACCATTTTATAAAGGAGACCTATCTATGCGTGCTGTCGTTCAAAAATGCAACTGGTGCAAGGTGGATTCCGAAGGTGAAGAAACGGCTTCCATTTCCAAAGGCTTTGTCGTTCTTCTGGGTGTCAAAAAAGGCGATACCGAGAAAGAGGCAGAGTACATCGCAGACAAGATCCTGCACCTTCGCATCTTCGAGGATGAAAATGATAAACTGAACCTGTCTCTCTTGGACGTGAAA
The DNA here is from genome assembly GCA_934193095.1 of uncultured Dialister sp. Taxonomy (GTDB): domain Bacteria; phylum Bacillota; class Negativicutes; order Veillonellales; family Dialisteraceae; genus Dialister. The sequence continues at coordinate 20,924 of CAKPUX010000006.1, forward strand.
GGGGAGCTTGCGATCGTTTCCCAGTTCACTCTCTATGGAGACGCCAGAAAGGGGCGCCGCCCCAGCTTTTCACAGGCGGAGCTTCCGGAACGGGCGAATGCGCTTTATGAATATGTCGTTGACATCTGTCGTAAAGCTGGTGTCTCTGTTGGGACCGGCCGTTTCCGCACCCATATGAAGGTGGCCCTTGAAAATGACGGCCCCGTGACGCTGCTTCTCGACAGTGATAAGAATTTTTAGCCGCTGCCGCAAAAACGTGAATCAAAGGAGGATTTGTTATGAAAATCAAATACACAGTACTCGGTCCTTTTATGACAAACACCTATATCGTGTACAATGAAAAGACCATGGAAGGGCTGGTCGTAGATCCCTCCTTTACACCGGAACACTACATCCATGCCATCCTGCAGGATCAGATCGAGCTGCGATCCATTTTTCTGACACATGCCCATGTGGACCATATGGCCGGCATGAATGCGCTGCGCGCCCGTTTCCCGAAAGCCGAGCTCTACATGAGCCGCGGGGATGCCTCGTATCTGAAAGACCCCTCCAAGAATTTATCCTATGAATTCCCAGACCACGTACTCGTAGAGGATCCGGAGCACTGGGTGAAAGGGGGAGACCTTATCAAGACCTGCGGACTGGACTTTACCGTGATCGATACCCCGGGGCATACGCCGGGCGGGATCTCCTTCTATGAAGCGAAGGAGGGCATCGTCTTCACGGGAGACTCTCTTTTCCATGGCTCCATCGGGCGCACCGATTTCCCCGGAGGCAGTATGACGACGCTCGTGACCGCTATCCGGAAGAATCTTTTCTGCCTGCCAGATACCGTGACCGTGCTTTCCGGACATGGTGATCCGACGACCATTGGCCAAGAAAAGAAGACGAATCCCTTCCTGGTGGGAGGCGGCCTATGAGATGGGGCGCTGAATTCTGGATGCGCGTTGGCATTGCGCTCTTTTTCTTCGGACTGGTGGTCGCAGCCCCCATGATCCTCTTCCCTTTCACCGTCTCGCTGGTGCTCGCGATCCTTTTGAATCCGCTGGCAAAATTCATCCATGAACATATCCGCGTCTGCCGCGGGATGGCGAAGATGCCCTATGATATCGCGATCCTGATCTCCTTTGCCATCTTTATCGGCATTGTCTATATGATCATTGTCCACATCGTCGTGCCATTCATCGGAGAATTCCGTGCCTTCGTGAAAGGCATCCCCGATATGGTGACAGCGGTGCAGCAGGCGATCCCGGAGATCGAGCGGCAGTACCAGCTCTCCCTGATGCCGCCGGAAGCGAAAAATTTCATTTCCCGCATCATTCAGGATGTCGGCGAGTATACGCTGAAGGTCGCACAGTTCAGCCTGTCCGCGATCTTCTCTTTTGCAAGTACGGTGGTCGAGCTCATCGTCGTACCCTTCATCACATTCTACATGATGAAGAGAGGCAGCTATTTCGTGCATGTCTTCATCGGTTTCTTTCCTGACCGTTTCCATCATCATCTCGAGACGATCTTCAAGGAGATCCACTTCATGCTGAATGCCTACCTGCGCGGGCAGCTGCTTCTTTCCGTCATCATGGCCTTTGTCGTTTTCCTCGGCATGTGGTCCATGAATATTCCCTATCCTCTGGTCATCGGCCTTCTGGCAGGCGTCGTGGAAATGATCCCTCTCATCGGGCCGATCATCGGAGCGATCCCGCCCGTTTTCCTCGCTCTGCTTCAGGGGACAGGCGTCATGGCGAAAGTCATCATCTTCTACATCATCGTCCAGCAGCTCGACGGTCATTTCTTCATGCCCAAGCTCATGGGCAGCATCATCGATGTACATCCCGTCGCGATCATTGCCGGAGTCCTCATCGGCGGACAGCTTTTCGGCATCGTCGGCATGATGATCTCCGTCCCGCTTGTCGCCGTCCTGCAGGTCATCCTGCGACATATGTGGTTTTATGATAGGTACAAGATGAGAAAATAGGGGGCCGGCAGCTTTCGGGAAATATCGGCTTCTCCGACTTCCCCTTTCTGATTCCTCATTCCTAATTTAAAAGTGGAGGCATTTTCATGAAAAAGTCCACGGTTATGAATACCCTGCGAAAAAAAATCCGTGAGCACAAATATAAATTCACTTCGCAGCGTCAGGTCATTCTGCAGGCCTTCCTTGACAGCAAAGAAAAACACTTGAGTGCAGAAGACCTGTATGCGATGGTACGGGATGAGAATCCAGACATCGGGCTTGCGACGGTCTACCGCTCGCTGGAATTATTCACATCGCTGGAGCTTCTCAAAAAGCTCGACTTCGGTGATGGACGCAGCCGCTATGAGCTGAATGATCGTTCACTGAATCATTCCCATTACCATCTCATCTGTCTTGGCTGCGGGAAAGTGATCGAATTCTCCCATGAATTATTTCTTTCCGATGTGAAGGACAAGATCCAGAAGGATAGCGGATTCCACGTGGTCGACTACCAGCTGAAATTCTACGGCTATTGCAAAGACTGCGCGAAGAAAGAGTAAAGACAGAAACCCTGCGGCGCTCATCGCTCCTCTTTTTACAGATCCATCCCTGAAAGAGCCGCAGGCATTTTCGAATTCCCATTTGCCATTTCCCCTGTAGAAATGGTACAATTTAGTTTGTTAATGTCTTTGATAGACAGAGGAGGGGCGTTGAAGCTTCTGCTCCTTCGAAATGTCTGTCAAATCAAGTAAAGAGGTGTCACAATGCAGGCATTAAAAGGAACCCATGATATCCTGCCGGACGAAGTCTACAAGTGGGATTACATGGAAGGCGTCATTCGTGACGTATGTGCGCGCTACGGATACAAAGAGATCCGTACCCCGATCATTGAAGCGACAGAATTATTTCAGCGCGGCATCGGCGATACCACCGACGTCGTGACGAAGGAAATGTATACCTTCAAGGACAGAGGAAATCGCTCTGTCACCCTGCGCCCGGAAAATACAGCCTCAGCGGTCCGTGCGTACCTGGAACATAAAATGTATGGAGACCAGCAGGTGCATAAGATGTTCTACATCGGCTCCATGTTCCGCTATGACCGTCCGCAGGCCGGCCGTTACCGTGAATTCCACCAGTTCGGTCTGGAAGTCCTCGGTGCGTCCTCTCCGCTTGCGGATGCGGAAGTCATCGCGATGGCTTGTGAGATTTTCCATAAGCTCGGACTGAAAGATCTCGATCTCCATCTGAACTCCATCGGCGATGCGAACTGCCGTCCGCAGTACAGACAGAAGCTCATCGAATTCTTCGAACCCAAGGAGAGCCAGCTCTGTGAAGACTGCAAGGCCAGACTTCACAAAAATCCGCTTCGTCTTCTCGACTGCAAGGAAGAGGGCTGCAAAGCGGCGGCTGTCGGTGCGCCGGTCATCACGGACTATCTCTGCGAGAGTTGCCACCAGAAGTTCGAAGCTCTGAAATCCTACCTCACAGCTCTTGGGATCTCCTACACCATCGATCCGAAGCTCGTGCGCGGGCTCGACTACTATACGAATACCGCTTTCGAGATCCAGTATCCACCGCTCGGAGCGCAGAGCGCAGTCTGCGGCGGCGGCCGCTATGACGGCCTCGTCGAAGAAGTCGGCGGTCCTTCCACACCGGGCATCGGCTTTGCGATCGGTCTTGAACGTCTCCTGCTCGCTTTGGAAATGCAGCATCTGATCCCCGAACCGAAAGCAGAAAAACACGTCTACATCGCCGCTCTCGGCGAAGAAGCACAGGCCGAAGGCGTGAAGATCCAGTTCGCGCTGCGTCAAAACGGTGTCATCGCAGATATGGACCTTCAGGGCAGAAGCCTCAAAGGCCAGATGAAGCAGGCAGGCAAGACAAAGGCCGACTTCACCGTCATCATCGGCAGCAATGAGCTGGCTTCCGGCAAAGCCATGGTGAAAAACATGGCAGAAGGCACGCAGGAGGAGATCCCATTCGCCGAAGTCGCCGGGTATATTGCAAAGTTTGAGAAATAGCCATTTGGTGCTCGGCCTCTGCCGGCAGGCGAAGCCGAGATGAAATCATGCGTGATCCTCCGGCTTTATCCGTCAATACACACCAACAAGCAAGCTAACATATCATTTATTTTCGCTGACGGGATCTCCTTACGATCTCTCACAGCGTCAACATTTTTATAAAGAGGTGCTCTAATATGGAAACAATGGCAGGGATGCATAGATCCTGCGGATGCGGTCTGGTAACAGAAAATGACTGCGGCAAAGAACTGACACTGGCAGGCTGGGTGAATACCCGTCGTGACCATGGCGGTCTCATTTTCATCGACCTTCGCGACAGAAGCGGTATTGTACAGCTCGTCATGAGCCCACAGTACGGGGAAGAAGCATTCCACAAGGCGGAAGCCTGCCGCAGTGAATTCGTCCTCGCTGTCAAAGGCAAGGTCAGAGAGAGAAGCGAAGAAACTGTCAACCCGAAGATGAAGACCGGCAAGGTGGAAGTCGTCGTTTCCGAGCTTCGCATCCTGAACAAAGCGAAGACCCCGCCATTCTACGTCGAAGACGGCATCGATGTCGATGAAAACGTCCGTCTGAAATACCGCTACATCGATCTGCGCCGTCCGGAAATGCAGAACCACCTCATCATGCGCCATAAGATCGTACATGAGATGAGAACCTTCCTCGATGAACACAATTTCCTCGAAATCGAGACCCCGATGCTCACCAAGAGTACACCGGAAGGCGCACGCGACTACCTCGTCCCCTCCCGTGTGAACCCGGGCAAATTCTACGCTCTGCCACAGTCCCCACAGCTCTTCAAACAGCTGCTCATGGTTTCCGGTCTGGAACGCTACTTCCAGGTCGCTCGCTGCTTCCGCGATGAAGACCTGCGTGCCGATCGCCAGCCGGAATTCACCCAGCTGGATATGGAACTCTCCTTCGAAGACCAGGACTTCATTCTGGATCTCATGGAACACATGATGCAGAGAGTCTTCAAGAAAGTCCTCAATGTCGATATCCAGATCCCGTTCAAGAGGATCAAATGGGATGATGCCATGGCTCTCTATGGTTCCGACAAACCGGACCTTCGTTTCGATATGCATTTCTATGATGTATCCGACCTGCTCCGTGACACCGGCTTCAAAGTATTCCGCTCCGTCCTCGACAATGGCGGCTGTGTGAAAGCCATCACCGTCAAAGGCGATGCCGGCATTCCGCGTCGTGAACTCGACGGCCTCGTCGAATACGTCGGACACTATGGTGCCAAAGGCCTGGCTTGGATCGGCTTCAATGAAGACGGCAGCCTGAAGTGCCAGATCACCAAATTCCTCGGCGAAGACAAGATCCGTGAGATCGGCAAAGTCTGCGAAGCGGAAAAAGGCGACCTCGTTCTCATCATTGCTGACAAGCCGAAGGTCGTCGCACAGGCTCTGGGCGAACTCCGTCTCGAAATGGCTCGCCGCATGGGCCTCATCGACCCGAATGAATTCTGCTTCCGCTGGGTCACCGACTTCCCGATGTTCGAATACAGCGAAGAAGAAAAACGCTACGTCGCTGAACATCATCCATTCACCGCACCAAGAGATGAAGATGTACAGTACCTCCTCACCGATCCGTCCAAGGTCTATGCGAAAGCCTATGATATGGTCCTGAACGGTGTCGAAGCCGGCGGCGGCTCCCTTCGTATCTACCAGCAGGATCTGCAGGAAAAAGTATTCGAAGCCATCGGCATCTCTCAGGAAGAAGCAGATCAGAAATTCGGCTTCCTGCTTGATGCATTCAAGTACGGTGCTCCGCCGCATGCAGGCATCGCCCTCGGCCTTGACCGTCTCGTCATGCTGATGCTCCACCTCGACTCCATCCGCGATGTCATCGCCTTCCCGAAGACCCAGAGTGCGATCGATCCGCTCACCCAGGCACCGTCTGTAGTCGCTGATAAGCAGCTGAAAGAACTGCACATTAAGACCGCTCTCAAGAAAGAGAAAGAAAAAGACCTCTTCGCAAAACCGGTCGACTGATCCCCATACTAAAAGGAACCCCGAAGCCTGCCTTCGGGGTTCCTTTTTTGTACATCTGCAATGGCAGTGGAAAGTCGGAAAAAATACAGGAAAAACTTTTTCTGTAAGTGTATAATAAATAGAAAATCATGGCGTGAAAGGAGGCATCCCATCAAAAATGAAGAAATTCCTGTTTCTCCTGCTGTTCTTTCCCATGCAGGTGCTGGCAGCCGATGCCATGCCTATGGCAGACGTTTTTAGGCATCCGATCGTAGAAGGTCTCTTATCCGCCGTCATCCTTATCTCGCTGCTGGCGGAGATCAAGACCGCCGGATTCTCGGGCGGGGCACTGTCAGCGGCGATCGCTGGCTGTCTTCTGATCGGAGCGAACTGGTCAGAAGGCGATCAGATGCTCGAAGCTGTCTTGTACTTCGGCGGGCTGGCGCTGGTCATTCTGGACATCCTGGCGCTCATGACAGGCGTAGCGGCTGTCATAGGCCTCGTTCTCCTTCTCTCCGGGCTTTTCTTCACCTTCGGCGGAGATATGACTGCCCTCTATATCCTGTCGGGTGGCATACTTCTCGCCGGGATCGGTTTCTATTTCTTGGTCGATCACCTTTCACAAAGCCGGCTGTGGCAGAAAGTCACATTGCGTGATTCCCTCACCGGTCAGAAGGGCTTCAAGTCTTCCGCTGCTGATCTGTCAGCCTATGCCGGGAAAGAGGGGATGACGGACTCAGTCCTTCGCCCGTCCGGCAAAGTGGATATCGAAGGCCATATCCTGGACGCCGTCTCTCGTGGTGACTTCATAGAGAAAGGGAAGAAGGTCATCGTCATCAAGGCAGAAGGAAGCTATCTTGTCGTGAAAAAAGCGGATGCCCGCTAGGCAGGTGCGATAGGATTGCCAGCGCCGATCCTATCGCAGAGGCAGATCCTCTGACCCTTTGACCCATGGCTTCGGCATACCCTTTCCGAAGCCGCAAGCTGAGAGTCCTGCCAAGCGGACTCTCATTGATTCCTGATTATAAAAAGGAGGCATGTATGGAACTTTTACTCTTTCCGGTGATCATCTTTTTCATCGCCATCGCAGCTCTGTCCGTCCTGCTGCACTTCGTGCCGATCGGACTCTGGATCTCCGCGCTCGCCGCGGATGTGAATATCTCCCTCTTCAATCTGGTGGGGATGCGGATCCGCCGCGTCTCTCCGCAGATGATCGTGCTGCCGCTCATCAAAGGCACGAAGGCGGGACTTCTCCTCAGCGTGAACCAGCTCGAAGCGCACTACCTGGCGGGCGGCAATGTGGATAACGTCGTCGATGCCCTAATCGCCGCGCATCGCGCACAGATCGATCTCTCCTTCGAGCAGGCAGCCGCCATCGACTTGGCAGGACGCAATGTCCTCGAAGCTGTCCAGATGAGCGTCAATCCGAAGGTCATCGAGACCCCGACCATCTCTGCGGTCGCGAAAAACGGCATCGAGCTCAAGGTCCGCGCCCGTGTCACTGTCCGTGCGAATATCGATCGCCTTGTCGGCGGGGCAGGGGAAGCGACCATCATCGCCCGTGTCGGTGAAGGCATCGTCACGACCGTCGGCTCCTCCGAAAAGCACACCGACGTACTGGAGAATCCGGATCACATTTCCCGTACGGTCCTCGGCAAAGGTCTCGACTCAGGGACAGCTTTTGAGATCCTTTCCATCGATATCGCCGATGTCGATGTTGGCAGAAATATCGGCGCCCAGCTCCAAACCGATCAGGCAGAAGCAGATAAGCAGATCGCACAGGCAAGAGCCGAAGAACGCCGTGCCATGGCCGTCGCCAAGGAGCAGGAAATGCGCGCCTATACCCAGGAAATGCAGGCGAAGGTCGTCGAAGCCCAGGCCGAAGTGCCAAAGGCTATGGCAGAAGCCCTCCAGAAGGGGAATCTGGGTGTCATGGATTACTATCAAATGAAAAATATTGCAGCCGATACAGAGATGAGAGAGAATATCTCCGGAAAGCAAGCATAAAAAAGAGAGCCGCGAATCCAATGATTCACGGCTCTCTTTTTATCTTTGGTTACAAACTTACGCTATATAGCAGTCAGTTCAGTGATCAGCCTTCAACTTTAACGTTAGCAGCCTGAGGTCCTCTTGCACCATCAATAATTTCGAAATCGACCTTCTGGCCTTCATTCAGTGTTTTGAAGCCATCAGCCTGAATAGCAGAGAAATGAACGAAAACGTCGCCGCCTTCTTCTCTTTCAATAAAGCCGTAGCCTTTTTCTGCACTGAACCACTTAACTGTACCTTTCATGGAAATTCCTCCTAAAAAAATGACTTACACTGCTCGTATTGAGCATGATTCAACAATACCATAAATTCATAGTTCAGTCAACCAAAAACATGAGAAAATGCAGAGAATATATGGGATTTCAGCGTTTATGCAAAGACAGCAGAAAGGCGGCTGATGGCGTTTGACAGGGGAGGGAAAAACAGGGCGCCGTCCCCATAAACCTCACCATTCCTCATTCTATTATGCTATAATATATCCGATTTGTGCTGCTGGAAGAGCCATTCTCTCCGGCGAAGATTTCATGTGTACCAGAGGTTTTGACTATGAATACGAATACGATACAGCATTATCTGAGTGCGGACGGCATCCGTCTGACTGTCGCGGATACATCGAATGTATCCCTCGAAGCGGAAGCGATCCATCATCTGCCCCCGGCATCTGCGAGGATCCTCGCGAAGGCGATGACAGGGGCGGCAATCCTCATCAATGATTTCAAAAATCATGAAGGAATCTCCATCCGCTGGATGACAGGAAGCCCTTTGGGCGCGATCCACGTCGATGCCTATGACGGGCGCTTTGTCCGCGGTTTTCTGGACCATCCGGAAGCCGGAGAAGGCGTGCCTTGTGACGATGTGCATGAGGCCGCGCTGGCAGCAGCGAAGGGACAGCTCTTCGTGACGCGCTACTCGCTCCTGAAGCTCCCATATACGAGCACGGTGAACCTGTCTCACGGAGACATTTCGGCGTGCCTCACAGAGTATATGAATACATCTGAGCAGACGCTGTCGGCCGTGAAGCTGGATATCTCCATGACTGAAAAGGGCGATATCCTGCGCTCGGCGGGCTTCATGGCGCAGCTCCTGCCCAAAGGAAATATGGGAAGATTCGCAGAGCTTTTCCGTGAGCTGGATCGCTGGGACCTGACGAAGGATGCCAAGGAAGAAGGCTCTCTGGAAAAGCTTTTGGTCGAAGGCCAGTTCGAACTGCTCAAAGACGGCCCTTTGACCTTCCGCTGCACCTGCTCGGAGGAACGCATCAAAGGGACACTGAAGTCTCTCCCGGAGGCGGAGAAGCAGAGCCTGCTCGCCGATCCCTCCATCGAGATCGTCTGCCCGTATTGTGATAAGAAATATACGATCGCTCGAGATACACTTTCTAAATGGTTCATGGAAGGAGATCATGTACAATGAAAAAAATCGCTTTCATCGGAGGCACCGGGGCGGAAAATTCTGTCCTGCTGAAGGACGTGACCGAGCATATCATCGAGACGCCCTATGGCGAAGCGAAGTATGAAGCCGGTTTCTTTGGAGGCAGGGAAATCATCCATCTGTCCCGTCACGGGGCGCATCACACGATCCCCCCGCACAAGATCAATTACCGTGCCAATATGTTTGCCCTGAAGATGCTTGACGTCGCAGCCGTCATCAGCACGACGGCCGTCGGCTCACTGAATCCGGACTACAAGCCGGGTGAGCTAGTGCTTCTCGACCAGTTCATCGATATGACGAAAGCCCGCGAAGGGACCTTCTATGATGGCGAGCGCTATGGCGTTGCCCATCTCGACATGAGCCATCCGTACTGTGCATCGCTCCGGGAAGCGATCCTTGCCGCCGGAAGAAAGGAAGGCATCACTCTACACCCGCAGGGGACCTACATCTGCACGGAAGGGCCGCGTTTCGAGACCCCGGCAGAGATCAAGGCATACCGCATGTGGGGCGCTGACGTAGTCGGCATGACGAATGTACCGGAGTGCCAGCTCGCCCGTGAAGCGGAGATCTGCTACGCAAGCATTTCCATGGTCACGAATTTCGCCGCCGGCATCACAAAAGAGGAGCTGAGCCATCAGGAAGTCCTCGACTGCATGGCAGAAAACAGCCGCAACATGTACCGCATCGTGACCGACGTCTTCGAGACGTATGATGTAGAGAAGGACTGCCACTGCCGCCACGCGGCAGAAGCCTTCGGAGGATTTCACGTATGAGTGCGCTGCGATCGCTTGCCTGGGAAGGTGAGAGCCTCCGTCTTCTTGACCAGACGAAGCTCCCTACAGAGATCACCTATCTAAGCTGCAGGGACTACCGTGAGGTAGCCGATGCCATCCGCATCCTTGCGGTGCGTGGAGCTCCTGCGATCGGTGTCGCGGCTGCCTATGCCGTCCTCCTTGCCTATAGAGAGTGCCTTTTGTCCTCTGATATATCGGCTTCCTTTCACCACGCCTGCCAAGAGATCAGCGCAGCGCGTCCGACTGCCGTGAATCTGTCCTGGGCCGTTTCCGAGATGGAGAAGGTCTTCGATCGATATCCTGCCAAAGAAGCGGGAGATGCTCTCCTTGCAAAGGCCCGTGATATCGAAGCGGAAGATATTCACACCTGTCGGTCCATCGGTGAAAATGGCGCAGACCTTTTCCAGGGAAGAAAGGGGCTGCACATCCTGACCCACTGCAATACAGGAGCACTGGCGACGGCGGGCATCGGTACGGCTTTCGGCGTCCTCTCCGTCCTTCATGAGCGTGGAGCGATCGAGTGCGTGTATGCGGATGAGACACGTCCGCTCCTGCAGGGGAGCCGCCTCACTGCGACCGAGCTCATGGAAGGGCATATCCCGTGCTGCCTCATTTCCGATACGATGTCCGCTTGCGTCATGCGCGACAAGAAAATAGACGCCATCATCGTCGGTGCAGACCGCATCGCGGCGAATGGCGATACAGCCAATAAGATCGGCACCTACGGCCTTGCCGTCATGGCAGCCTACCACCATATCCCATTCTACATCGCTGCCCCGTTCTCGACATTTGACTTCTCCATCGCCTCCGGCAAGGAGATCGTCATTGAAGAAAGAGATCCGGACGAAGTGCGGAAATTTGCCGGCGTCTACAGCGCGCCGAAAGACGTCCCTGTCTATAATCCCGCCTTCGATGTCACGCCGTCCTCTCTCATCGCCGGTATCATCACGGAAAAGGGCGTGCTGAAAGCGCCATATGAAGCGGCGATAGAAAAATATAAGAAAGAGCTGGCCGCCAAAAACCGGTAAGAAGGGCTATCCGCGGCCACCTGACATCGCCTCTATATGTGCGGCAAAGCCGTCACCACCATTCCTCATTCCTCATTTCCTATTTGAAAGGAGCCTCTCATGTCTGAATCCATGATTCGTGATATTTCCTTGGCCGACGAAGGCCTGCAGCGTATTTCCTGGGTCGAAAAATTTATGCCCGCACTGAATACACTGCGTGAAGAATTCGTCAAAGAGCAGATCTTCAAAGGCAAGACTATCGTCATGTCCATCCATCTCGAAGCGAAGACCGCCTACCTTGCGCTCACGCTGAAAGCAGCGGGTGCGAATGTCATCTGCACCGGCAGCAATCCGCTCTCCACACAGGATCCGATCGCAGCCGGCCTCGTCAAGAGCGGCATCACCGTCTATGCATGGCATGCCTGCACCGAAGAGGAATATTTCATGTTCCTGAACAAGGCCCTCGACCACATGCCCGACATCATCATCGACGACGGCGGTGACCTCGTACACCTGCTCCATACCACCAGAAAAGAGTGCCAGAAGAACCTCATCGGCGGCTCTGAAGAGACTACCACGGGCGTATATCGCCTGAAGATCCTTGAAAAGGAAAACAAGCTGGAATTCCCGATGATCGCAGTCAATGATTCCTACTGTAAGTACCTTTTTGATAACCGCTACGGCACCGGCCAGTCCGCCTGGGACGGCATCATCCGCAGCACGAATCTCACCGTCACTGGCAAGACCGCTGTCATCGCCGGCTATGGCTGGTGCGGCAAAGGCTGTGCGATGCGTGCGAAAGGCCTCGGCGCCCATGTCATCGTGACAGAAGTCGATCCCATCAAAGCCATCGAAGCCGTGATGGATGGATTCGAAGTCATGCCGATGGCAGAAGCTGCTAAGCACGGTGACATTTTCCTCACCGTCACCGGCGACATCGACATCATCACCGAGCCGCATTTCCTCGCGATGAAGGACGGCGCCATCTGTGCGAATGCTGGCCACTTCGACTGCGAAGTCAGCCGCAAGGATCTGGAACGCATCGCCGTCTCTCACTACGAAGCCCGCAAGAACATCGAAGGCTATGTCCTGCCAAACGGCAAGACCGTCTTCCTCATGGCTGAAGGCCGCCTCGTGAACCTTGCAGCAGGGGATGGCCATCCGGCAGAGATCATGGACCTCTCCTTCGCAATGCAGACCCTCGCAGCCCGCTACCTCCTCCAGCACGGCAAGGACATGAAGCCGGCCGTCTACACCCTTCCGCATGAACTGGATACCAAGATCGCCTCAATCAAGCTCGCTGCCATGGGATACCAGATCGATACCCTGACAGAAGCACAGAGAAAGTACCTGGGACTCGACTAAGCAAGGAGCATCGATATGACCACACTGATCAAAAACATCGGACTTTACCGGAACGGCAAAGTCACCGAAAACCAGAATATTTCTTTAGATGGGAAATATATCAAAGATTTCCCGGAAAACCCAAAAGACGAAGACTATGCGGAAGTCATCGATGGGAAAGGCATGCTGGCCATGCCCGGACTTGTGAATACCCACACCCACGTTGCGATGACACTGTTCCGCTCCTACGCCGACGATATGGAACTGATGGACTGGCTGCAGAACAAGATCTGGCCGGCTGAAGACCACCTCGACGACGACATCGTCTACTGGGGAAGCATGCTTGCTTTCGCAGAAATGATCCGCGGCGGCACCACCGCCTTCTGCGACATGTACATGTTCATGGACTCCTGCGCAAAGGCCGCTGACAAAGCCGGTATCCGCGGAAATCTGGCACGCGGCCTCGCAGGCATCAGCCCCAATGCACAAAGCGGCCTTCAGGAGAATATCGAGCTCTTCGAGAAATGGGAAGGCGCCGGAGACGGACGCTTCCATGTCATGCTCGGACCGCACGCTCCCTACACCTGTCCGCCGGACTACATTAGGCAGGTGCGCGACGAAGCGATGAAGCACGGCATCCCGATCCACATCCATCTCTCCGAAACAAAAGGGGAGGTAGAAAACTGCCTCAAGGAATACGGCAAGACACCGATCGCCCTCATGAATGACCTCGGTCTCTTCGAGCTGCCGACACTCGCAGCCCACTGCGTCCATGTGACCGACGAAGACATCGCCATCATGCAGGAAAAGCACGTCCGCGTCGCACATAATCCGGGCAGCAACCTGAAGCTCGCCTCCGGCATCGCACCCGTCGTCAAGATGAGAAAAGCCGGCATCACCGTCGGCCTTGGTACCGATGGCGCCTCCTCCAATAATAAGCTCGACATGTTCGCAGAAATGCGCCTCGCCTCCCTCATCCATAAAGCGAATACCTACGATCCCTTCGCCATCACTGCGACCGAAGCCATGGAGATGGCGACCGTCGATGGCGCCAAATGCCTCGGCTATGATGATCTTGGCAAGCTGGAAAAGGGCGCACTCGCCGATATCATACTCGTGGACAGAAGCGGCTTCCACTGGCACCCGCGCTTTGACAGCGTCTCCCTTGCCGTCTATGCCGGAAACTCCATGGACGTTGACACCGTCATCATCAATGGCAAGACCGTCATGCGTCACAAAGAGATGACGACCATCGACACAGAAAAACTCTATGCCGAAGTCGACCGCGTGACAGAAAAGCTCTATGCTTTCAGCAAGAAATAAATGGTAGATATGCAAAAAGAACCTGCGAAAGCGGGTTCTTTTTTTGATGGAAGAGGGAAAATAATGGATTCAAGGTTCAAGGTTCAGGGTTGTGGTGACGGCTTCGCCACAGTATAAATCTGGCGTCTGCGATGGCAGGTTTCCCTCATATCGTCAGTCCCCTCGGGGAAGGTGCCCCGTAGGGGCGGATAGGGCACTGGCAGTATGAAAGAGAGTGTGGAAATGCGTCTCAAGGGCGGGAAATGAGAGTACCGCCTTCCCCCATGGGGAAGACAGCGAAACGAGAACATCATCTTCCCCACATCAAAGCCTTCCCCGCGTGGGGAAGGTGGCGAGCGTAGCGAGCCGGATAGGGTTCTAGCCGTATGAAAGACAGATGAGGAAAGCGGAGAGGTGCGCGGTCACTCATCCCTGCTTTCAAACTTGTGGTGCACTGCGTCAAAACCCGAAGCGCCGCGTATTTATACGGAACATCTCTCCATGATCCTGCGAACACGCATTCGTTTAAAGCACATGTCGGCTCAAAAGAACGACCGTTCGCCCTTCCCAATGGGGAAGGTGCCCCGAAGGGGCGGAGAGGGCTCTGACGGTATGAAAGAGAGTGGGGAAATGCGTCTCAAGGGCGGAAAATGAGAGTACCGCCTTCCCCCATGGGGAAGACAGCGAAACGAGAACACCGTCTTCCTCGCATCAAAGCCTTCCCCGCGTGGGGAAGGTGGCGAGCGAAGCGAGCCGGATAGGGTTCTAGCCGTATGAAAGACAGATGAGGAAAGCGGAGAGGTGCGCGGTCACTCATCCCTGCTTTCAAATGAACCTGCCTTCCCCATCACACCTTCCAGCCATTCCCACACAGCCTAAATTTGCGATTTCTGAAGAAATCCGTGAAGCGGCCGTCATTTTATGGTATAATTATCGTTACAGATGAAAAGACGCAAGTCTGGTCAATATAGAGTAAGGAGAGACATAAAAGTGGGTTTTTCTTTGATTAATATCGGTTTTGGCAATATGGCAGCTGCCGCGCGCGTGATGGCGATCATCAGCCCGGAGTCTGCACCGGTGAAACGTATGATCCAGGACTCCCGTGACAAAGGGGATCTCATCGATGCCACCTACGGCAGAAAGACGAGAGCCGTCCTCATCATGGACAGCGGGCAGATCATTCTTTCCGCCGTACAGCCGGAAACGATTTCTCACAGACTGATGAATAAAGATGTGATCACTTCTGAAGGAATGGATGAAAACTGATGGCACAGACAGCGAAAAAAGATGAAGGCATTCTTCTGGTCGTCTCCGGCCCGAGCGGTGCGGGGAAGGGGACCATCTGCAATGCCATCCGCGAGAAATTTCCGGATCTCCAGTATTCCGTCTCGATGACGACAAGAGATCCCCGAAAAGGGGAAGTGGAGGGGGAGAGCTATTTCTTCCGCACCAATGAACAGTTCGAGAAGCTCATCGAAGAAGATGCCTTCCTCGAATACGCCAAGGTCTATGACCACTACTACGGCACGCCGAAAAAGCGCGCTCTCGACATGATCAGTGACGGGAAATCTGTACTGCTTGAGATCGACATCCAGGGCGCCATGCAGGTCAAGAAACGCTATCCGAAAGGCGTCTTCATCTACATCGTCCCACCGTCTTTGGAGATCCTGTCCGATCGTCTCTACGGACGCGGTACAGACTCTGAAGAGACCATCCAAAAGCGCCTCGCACAGATCACCAGTGAACTCGCTATGGCACACCAGTATGACTATATCATCGTCAATGACAAACTCGAAGATGCAGTGAGAAAGACCAGCTCCATTCTGGAAGCCGAACGCTGCAAGCTGTCCCGCAATGAAGGGCAGATCGAGACCATTTTCAAACAGTATATCAATAAGGAGGTACCCTTAAAATGATGTGTTATCCTTCTATCGACAGCCTTGTCAAAAAGGTGGACTCCAAGTATACCCTCGTGACCCTCGCCGCTCTTCGCGCCCGTGAACTGACTGACGGACAGACCCCGCTCATCGATCACGCAGAAGGCAAGAAACCAGCGACCATCGCTCTTGAAGAGATCTATGAAGGCAAGATCACCTACTCCTTCAGCAAATAAAAATAAGGTCAGGCAGTCCAAGAAAGGCTGCCTGACTTTTTGTACGTTCAGGGTGACTGGTGACTTGCAAACAAACTTTCGGGCTTCGCTCCCTATGTATTTGCGGCGAAGCCGCCAGCTGAACCCGTTGAACCCTGAACCTTCCATCCATTTTTTAGTAAAGGAACTCATGCATGATGTTTGAAAATAAGCACATTGTCGTAGGAATCAGCGGCGGGATCGCCGCTTTCAAAGCAGCCGGTCTCGTGAGCCAGCTCCGCCAGAAAGGGGCTGATGTCCACTGCATCATGACGGCAAACGCCGCCAAGCTCGTGACACCGATCACCTTCGGCGAACTGTCTGGCAATGATGTCACTGTCGATATGTTCGCGAATATCAGCAAATGGGATGTCGAACACATCGCCCTTGCCAAGCTCGCTGACCTTTTCGTCGTAGCACCTGCGACCGCCGACATCATCGGCAAAGTCGCAAACGGCATCGCTGACGATATGCTCTCGACCACCATCATGGCGACGAAGGCGAAAGTCCTCTTCGTACCGTCCATGAATACAAACATGTACGAAAACCCCATCGTGCAGGCGAATATGGAAAAGCTGAGATCCTTCGGTTATGAATTTGTCGAACCGGAAAGCGGTCATCTCGCCTGCAATACCTCCGGCAAAGGCCGTTTTCCGGCACTTGAGACCATCATGGACTGCGCGGAAAAATGCATCTATGGCCGCGAACTCCTGAAAGGGAAGAAAGTCGTCGTCTCAGCCGGCGGCACCCAGGAAAAGATCGACCCTGTCCGCTATATCAGCAACCGCTCCAGCGGCCGACAGGGCTACGCCATCGCCAAAGTCGCATGGATGGAAGGGGCAGACGTGACACTCGTCTCCTGTACTACGGCACTTCCCACGCCCTATGGCGTCAAGATGGTCTACGTCCAGGATGCCCGCGAGCTTGAAAAAGCCATGAATGCGGAATACGACAGCTGTGATGCTGCGATCATGGCAGCGGCCGTCTCAGACTACCGCCCGACTGTGCAGGCCGACCAGAAGATCAAGAAGGAAGACTTCGACTCCCTGCACATCGACCTTACACAGAATCCGGATATCCTCTATGGACTCGGCCAGAAGAAGAGGGGACAGTTCCTCGTAGGCTTCGCCGCAGAGACCCAGGACGTCATCGAACACGGTAAATCGAAGCTCAAAAGAAAGAACCTGGATATGCTTGTCGCCAATGACGTGGCCATGCCGGGCGCCGGCTTCAACGGCACGACAAACATCGCATCGCTCCTGTACAAGGACGGACATATGGAACAGTATCCGAAGATGAGCAAGGACGAGCTGGGACATATCATCATCGAAAAAATGGCAGAGCTGATGAAATAAACAGAAGATGATGGAATAGACCCCAATCTTTCCCTGTCTATACGAAAAACGCTGCGTGGAACATTGCCACGCAGCGTTTTTTGGTGTCTCTTCATATAGACAGCCCCCATACGGAATGCCCGTCCCTCGGCAGCAGGGGGATCATTTACTTTTAGAATAGATAACATTGAATTATCGAAAGTAACTATTTTCTGGAAAACATAGGCAAATTGCCCCGCTTATCCGTTTTTATAGCATTTCTTCCAGATCGTAGACTTCTTTATACGAAAGTTCCAGTGCTTTCAAAATACGCGCTTCCTCCAGCTCTCGGTCCTCTTCAAGCTGGGTCAAGGACGAGATCCCTGATGAAGGAAGAAACGATCAGATGATGCGATGCCGCATAAGACTGAAGAGGATCTCAGTGAGACGAAATCCATCTCCGCCAAAAATAAGAAAATCCAGATCGCTTTGGGCATCTGCCTCGCCTCTTGCATAGGAGCCGAAGAGATAGATTTCCTTCACATGATATTTTTTTCGCGAGCGGTCGTACCAATAGGGCAAAAAGCGAAAACAGCAAACATGTTTTCTTTTGGGCAAGCATTGAGGCCAAAAGAACTACCGTTCGGGAAATATCTCTATGGCGTGAGCCCACTCACTCGTTCCTTGATTTCCTTGATATCCTCCCGGATCTGGCTGATGACCCTTCCTGGGCCTTTCCGATCACGCGCATCCGTGATACTCATCGACTCCCCGCTCTTCTTATCCACCAGCTCTATCTTTCCCAAGTGGAGCTTCCCATCGATGATATGGAAGGCATCCGTATGAATGAGGCTGAAATCCGTATCGATCGTGACATCATAGAAATCCAGCGCCCGATAGCGGTTATGAAACGTACCAGTGATGCCACGGAATGGGATAAGACTGTAGAAACCGCCGCCGGAAGAGAAACTGCCGAAAGCCACGAGATTCTTCACATTCCCATCACAGTGGATCTCTCCATCCAGCGTGACCAGACAGTAGAACCTCGGCTCCTTGGTCGGGATACGGCTATCCAGTCCCTCCCCGTGGAGATAGATATTATACACGCGGCTATCGACATTATAGTCCCCGCGCGCTGTCACGATGCCGCTGTAGACTCGCGCCTTCACGTCCGAGAACGTCATCGCCCCGTCATCGTAGTGGATATCCCCCTTCACATCATAGAAATCCAGCGCCGGCACACGAAGCTCCGGCATGGTGACCGTCCCCTCACAGATGAGATGAGACAGAGGCCCGCGTCCGGAAGCAGTCAAAGTCATCTTATCATGGATATCATCCCCCAGCCCCATGGAGGAAGGGATCACCCCCTTCGCCGTGACAGAGACGATCGAGGGAAGATTCTTTTCTTTGAAATCAATCTCGCAGTCCGCCTCGATGCCATTCCCCACCATCGTCCCGCCGAATTCCCCCGTCTTGATGTGGAGATCACTCACGCCGCGCGTGTCGATATGCCCATTCAGCGATACGCGCGAGACAATATAGCGACGCTGCCGATAGAAAGCCGCCATTCGGCCATTATGTACCGTGATCGTGACATCCAGCGGCTTTCCCTCACGATTGAAATTCGAGATCCGATCCCCCAGCTTTTCCTTCGCATCCCGCGCCTTTTCCTGCTCGATCTCCCCCTGCCGGCGGTTGATGAAGTCCACATTCATCTCCTCATCGAAATACACCGCAAAGGCCGGGCTCTCCAGCGTGATCTCCCGGATGGTCGTAGAGACGAAGCGCATCCTGAGTACATCCCACGGATCTACCTTGAAAGATCCGGACGGTACACGAAGGATGGGATTCCCCGCCGGATCATCCCACGCCAACTTCTCGAAAGTGACACCGCCATGGATATTCGCGGTGATCGACTCCACCGTGATCCTCCCCCGGAGCATCTCCTGCCGGGAAACCGCATAGTTGAAAATCTCTGCCGCTCCATAGCTCATGATTTTCGCTACCAGAAGCAGCAGACAGAAAAGAGCGAGTAGCATTCCGAAGATCATGAGAAAATATCGTGACCAACGCTTTTCCTTCCGAAGCTCTTTGAGTGCTTTCTTCATCATGCCGCTCCTTTCTATTCTATGCCTATTGTAGCATGTTCCGAACAAAGAAAAAACGTGGAAAGCGCCCATGCGCAAAACCCCGCCTTCCTTTAGGAAAGCGGGATGACGACATCAGCCGTCGTATTTCATGATCTGAGTTATAGTGATTTACGAAAGTATGATGCATAAAACGACTAACAGTATTTCTCTAAAAGGATGCTCCGACTTTTACCATTGATTTTTTCGATTCAGGTATTCAATATACTGAGGTTCAAGTCTTACATAGCAGTTGCCAAAGCAACCCGCGGCCAATTGATATGGTTGAAAAACTAGGCAAACTACACCGTTTCCTTCCAAGAAATAATTAATCGGAACCGATTTAACATAGTCACCATTGATGCCCCTTAATATTTTTCCCCCATCACTATAACTGTGTCCCCGTAAATATTGCTTCAGGTCAGTTAATGTGATCCGAACATAATTTTCAAGCGGTATACGTTCCCCTGTAGTTTTATCGTAGACTAAATCATAGCTGGTGACATGATTTCCATTTGCCCCATATGGAAGCCGGAGGAAGTACAAAGAGAGTGACAAAACATCATCATCCTCATAATGTACTGTGTATTTTCCACTGCAAGTATAGTACTTCCCACTTTCGAAGTCACTTCTAAGCTGTCCAACATAGTTCATGATGTCACTATTAATAGCATCTTGGGCGCTTTCATTCGCTCCTACCGTTACAACTGGATAGTCTATCTTCCAATTTGTATCTTCTTCATAAAAATTATTTACTTCTGCAAAGGATACGGTACTCGCGCATACACTAATTAAAAGTGCAGCAGCTATTGCTTTAACTTTACTCATAACTTTTTATCTCCCTTCTCTTTTAGTCCAATTAGTAATTCCACATTATTACTTTGGCTAGCAATTAAAGCGAATGCCAAACAATACATCTCTAATCTTTTTATCAAGTGGAGCCACTTTCCCGTTGATATTAAACTTAGGCCAAGTTAGCTGATTAAATCACAGAATCAGTGTTTCCTTAAGTAGGACTTTATTCCTGTCTATTTTCTTACATCTTTAGGCATTGATTTGTTTCTTTCTCCTTTTTAGCTCCGTTAGGTGCCACGCAGCTTATTGGCAATGCTCCAGATGAAATTGGCTTCTTCGCTGATATCTACCGGATTGTCATCCCAAAGTACATCGATCTTCTGATCATGAGCCATATGAAATCCTCCTATACCCATATGTAAGCTATCATATTGGATTCTCTATATATGCAAAATTTTTAACGATGCGGTTTCCTTACTCTCTTATTTTACCTTATTTTATCCAGGTTTACCTTATTTCGCCGAAATTTATCATAGTATCGTATGCGCGTTTCACCGATTTCCCCTCTAAGTACAGGTACGGGCAATTTGTTCCCAGATTCTTCGACTCATGCCCCATGTGGTTTTCATACGGCTAGAACCCTATCCGGCTCGCTATGCTCGCCACCTTCCCCATGCGGGGAAGGCTTTTCGATTTTTCCCCGAGCCGTCATCCTGAGCGGTCGATAACAGTCTATGTGAAATAATCTTCGCCAGAAAAGATGAGGAGTGAGTCGAAGGATCTCCTCGCAAAGCCGCTACTCTTGATGGAGACACCGAAAATATTTTCGCCTGATTTATTTTTACATGCAGCTGCTGTATCCGGCTATCTGGAAGGCGGATTTGACTATTTTCCTCCATCAGCGCATGGATTATACCCCAAAAGATAGAAAAACGGGGTCTCAAAAAGTCAAACGAGACTTTGCGAAAAAAGTGCGCTATTGTATCATATTTCCGGAGAAAAAACAAGGCCGAACAATTATACAAAACGCTAGATGGTGGGGGGGTGACAATTTATCAATCAAAAGGTTGTATTTTGAAAGCACTTTGCGACTTGCAATTTTTAGAGCATAGTTGTAGAATAAAGTCATGAGCTGAGGATGCATCTGTTTGCAAATCCAAGCCGGGCGGCGACTCCGATTTCGGAATTCTAATGCGCAAGGAATCATACGGAGAGCCGACTGATGGTGAGGATAGATCTGCAGAAGGATCCAAGGCCATCGGGCAGGCCAAGATGATGTGGACCTTTCTTTCGAAGCCTGCTCAAGGCCCAATCCATGTCAACCCCATAACCCCGGAGAAATCCAATTTGACCGCACACTTCCCTGCTGCATGGGAGGGCGTGCCCCGACGATAGCCAAGACGTTCGTACTTCGGTACACTTGACGCCGCCGGCACCGATTCCGAGCATCCCCTACATTTCAGTAAAGGCGGGCGGTCTTTCCGGGTGTTTTTTTGTGCGACTTCTTCCTATATATAGCGTTTCTCCGCGGTGCGCTATACCATTTCTTATCAGAGGAGGCATCTCTCACTCGAGACGTCGATCGCAGAGGGCCATCCTATTCTT
This sequence comes from uncultured Dialister sp., assembly GCA_934193095.1. Classification (GTDB taxonomy): domain Bacteria; phylum Bacillota; class Negativicutes; order Veillonellales; family Dialisteraceae; genus Dialister. Next base: position 42,769 of record CAKPUX010000006.1, read on the forward strand.
TCCGAAACATTTCATGAATATTCCTCTCTTTGGCTGGCACTGCCTGCCATGGACTTACACGATAAGGAGACCTACTATGGCGACCAATACAAAAATGCTTGAACTGACTTTCAACGTCGAAGGCGGACGTTCTATGATCCTTTCCATCCCTTCTCCGAAGGAGGATCTCACTTTGGCTACGGTGAAGGAGAAGGCGGCTCTCATCATCCCGGTGCTGGAGTCTTCCTCCGGCGCTCCCGTCACTTCGCTGAAGAGCGCGAAGATCGTAGAAACCAGCGCTACCGTGCTGGAATAGGGATTCGGAGTGACTTGTATACCGCCTTCGGGCATCGCCCCGTTTCGTCATCCTGAGCGGCGAGAAACGTCATTTGAGATAATGAATTCCAGAACATCTGCGACCTCGTCATCGATCTCGGTGAAACCGTCACCTTCATTCCCCATTCATCATTCGAGCAGAGCTTTCATTCATGGGCAAGGGGCAGCACGCCCCTTGCGCTATCTCTGCACCCATTTTTATTTCTTATAAGGAGAATACTACTATGGCTATTCAAAATAAACTTGTCGATATCAAGCTGCAGATCCGCGTGGAAGATGCTTCTACGGGAGAAACAAAGGTGAAGAATCTGAACTTCACACGCATCAAGTGCGCGGCCACGAATGATGAGCTGTATGCGGCGGCGAATGCGATCGCCGCGCTGCAGTCGCGTCCGCTGTCGGGCATCCGCACGGTGGCGACCGGCGATCTGGCTGACGCCGGCTAGCTAGCCGTACCAAAAACCGTCCTGCAAATGATTTTGCAGGACGGTTTTTTTGCCTTCATCTCCATATCGTCATTTCGAGCGAAGCCCTCGATCTTTCTTGCACATCGGCGTTCTTACCGGATGGCTCTACTATCAAGCAAGACTGTTTTACCACTTGAGTGTCACACTATGCTGTTCCCCGTATCGTCATTTCGAGCGAAGTCGAGAAATCCTCCTTGCACATCGGCTTTATTACCGGATGGCTCAACTGGTTTGCATGTTTCCTACGCTATCTCACACTCACCATTTTCCCTCCTGCCATGAAGATCCCTCGGCTTCGCTCGGGATGACACCGTGGGAAGAGCGCTGTCTATCATCCGTGGGAGCCAACCCCTTGCCCTTCGGGCATCCCCCTTCCAAAGGAAGGGGGTACGACTCTCACCCTCCTTCCTCTGGAAGGAGGGGCGGAGGTTGGCCTCCCGCATGTTTGACTATCCTTATCCCCGTATCGTCATGAGGGGCGTAGCGAGAAATCTTTCTTGCACATCGGCTTTCTTGCCGGATGGCTCTACTGGTTTGCCTGTTTCCTACGCTATCTCACACTCACCATTTTCCCTTCTGCTATGAAGATCCCTCGACTTCGCTCGGGATGACGGCTCGGGGACATCACCCCATCCCCTCTTTTTCTCCGCTGAAATTCAGATAGGTGTCGAGGAGCATGGTATAGATGTCGCTTGGGCTTTTGTCTTTCCATTCCTGAAAGGTGTCCCGATGATAGATGAGCCAGGGAAAGGAGACGAGGGTGGTTTCCGAATGGGCGAAGACGTTTTCGAGGGTCTTGTGATAGGCTTTTTCAGAAATGGCGGCACCGGCTGCATTTTCGTAGGATACGTGCGGACGGCCGGCGTCATCGTAGAAGGTATGGGTCGTGGCGATGGTTTTCGAATGGATCGTCCCGTCCTGCAGGGAAATGGCGAGGTTCGTGGTGCCATATTCTGCGCCGTCTCGGTATTCGTCGGTGAAGGAGTACCACTGGATGCCATCGATGCCGTTCACGCTCATCGGCACGTAGTTCGTCATCATGACGTCGGCTTCGGGGCGCTCATCGGGCCATGATTTCCTGCATGGGATGAGCGCGTCTTTCGCTTCATTCACTTCGTAAAGCCTTATGTATGTATGAAGCCCTGTGCCGCCGGACTCAGCGACGAGGATTTCGAGGCGGCCATTACCGTCCAGGTCGCTGCACATATAGCCGACGGTGTCCATGCCGGGCTCTGCCAGTTCCCAGACGTCGCGGCTGTCTGCGATGAGGCGGATCTGCTCTTCTGCGTCCGCTGCCATCATGGCGGCTTCTGATGGATGCGCGCATGGTAGGGCAGCGAGGGCGAGCAGGATAAGAAATGGGCAGGTATGTTTCCACATGGGGATTCTCTCCTTTCTTTTATCAACAGGAAATGGTGACTAGTGACTGGTGACTTAAATGCCACTTTCGGGCATCGCCCTATTTATTCTTCGCGGCGCTTTCCAGTTTTGATGCGCCGCACCACCCCTTTTGAACCTTCAGAACCTGTTGAACCTATTGAACCCATCAACCTGAACCCCGAACCCCTAAAAGTGTCTTCCTCCCCCGCCGTGGCTGCCATCGGCGGCGGAGCCTCCGCCGTCTCTGTCCCGGTCTTTTTCTTTCGGAGTGCGGGTGATATTCATGAAGAGGAAGGTATCATTCTGATCCGTCAAGTGGAAGCTCTTTTTCACGAGGTAGGCGTCGGCTGCTGTCTGGCGGCGGACGTTGCTCATGGAGGCGATGAGGCTGTAGCGGACGACGAAGCCGAAGATGAGTGCCATGATGAGCGCAAGACCGAAGGCCATATAGAAGTCGATGTCTGCGTCCGGATCGTAGGGCGTTCCTTCTGTCTGATAGTAGGCGAGCATCTCGTCCACGCGGGCGGCATAGGCGAGGAAGGCCTCGGCATACTGGTCGTCTTTCAGCTGCTGGTGGAAACCGTCGAAGAGGTAGTCTATACCGGCTTCGTCGGTGATTTTGGTGCGCATGGCGTTATTCGTGGAAATATAGGCGTCGCGGGTATCCATCGCAAGGACTAAGACCATGTTTCCGTTTTCACCATCGGTATAGGCTTTGTCCAAGACCTGATTGGCATATTTCCCGGTTTCCTTTCCTCCGGTGGACTTCACGGTGACGATGGCCACGCGGACTTGGTACTTCTCTTCGACGGCTTCGAGGGCGTCTTTGATGTCTTTCTTTTCTTCTTTCGTGAGGAGCTTCGCGTCGTCTACGAGGGAAGGTGTCTTCGCGAGGGCATCGATGCCGGAGAGCAGGGAGAAGATCGCCAGAAGTGCGAGCAGGATGCTGCAGAGTTTTTTCATGGGGCTCCCTCCTTACATGAAGAACCGCAAAAGAAAGTAGAAAATCGGGAGAAGCACGAGGGTGGTGATGCCCATGTAGAGGAAGGATTTCGCATTGTCGTAGGGCAGGCTGCCTACTATCTTTCCTGTCTGTCCATTCATCATGAAGGTGTAGGGCACGCCCTGGTAGCGGGTGGTGAGGATCCAGACGGGTACCATCGCATACGAGACGTGATTTCCTTCTTTCTGTACCACGTGGTCTTCGGCATGGGCGCGGGTGTAGCCGGTGACGGTGCTTTCGAGAACGCCGACGGCGCTTTCCTCGATGCGCGCGGAGGCGCGTGGCTCGGAGGTCTTCGCATCGACGTCGTACTTATCTGCGAGGCAGCCTGTGAAATAGGCGCTCGAGAAGGGGACGAGGTCTGCGTAGTGGAAGGGCTCGATGCTTTCCATATAGGTATCATCCATCTTCGTGCTGCCGTCGACGGGGATTTTCTCGAAACGCATCGTCCCGCTGCGGTCGCACTGGTAGACGCTGGTCTCCGTGATGGTCTCGTCGGGGGTATCGATGATATGGTCGCTTTCCGCACGGAAGGTGGCACTCGCACTGACATCGGCGTCGAAGAGCCAGAATGGCACGTACATCGGCTGGATGGCTTCTACGCGGTTGTTCTTCGTAAAAGCGGACGGAAGCAGGTACTTCCCTTTGTAGAAATCTTTCAACGCCTGGACAGCTTCTTCTTTCGTCTTTTTGAAGGGGATGATGGAGTCGGGCTTCAGCATGCCGTCAAATCGGGCGGGGATCATGGTGGGATTGCCGCAGTAGCAGCACTCTGTCGCCATGGTATTCTCATCGCAGACGATCTCGGCGCCGCAGGAGGAGCAGGTGAAGACTTTCATCATGGAGGCTTCTTCTGCGCTCCATGCGCTGCCGGCTGCTTTCGTATCCCATGTCTCTTCTTTCACTTTTCTCGCCTCGATCGCCTGTTCCTGTTTCTTGGCGAAGAGGTCTTCGATCGTTTGGGTTTCAAACTCCGTGTCGCAGTACGGACATACGACTTTCTGTGCGCCCGGCGCAAAGTCTAAAGGTCCGCCGCAGTTCGGACAAGTATAGCTGACTGTCGTATCGGCCATAGGATTCACCTCTCTTGTTTGTTGGGTTAGCCCGTGGGGGCTGACCTCTGATTGTGGATGAAAGCTCTGCTGGAATGAGGAATGAGGAATGAAGGTGGCGGCATCGCCGCAAGCATATATGGGGCGATGCCCGAAAGCAGTATTCAAGTCACCAGTCACTAGTCACTAGCCTCCCACCTTATCGTGATCATCGAAAGGATCGCCGCACTCGGGGCAGAATTTCGGCGGATGCGTGGGATCGTCCGGCTGCCAGCCGCACTTATCGCAGCGATAGAGCGGAGCAGCTTCCGGTTTTTTTTCGCCACAGTTCGTGCAGAATTTTCCCTGATTCAGCGCACCGCAGGAGGGGCAGTGCCAGCCTGCCGACGCCTGAGGCTTGGGCGCTCCGCAATTCATGCAGAATTTCCCTGTATTTCCCTTCTGCCCGCAAGCGCAGTCCCAGGTCTTTGCTGCCGGGGGCATTTCTTTCGGCTTGCCGCAGCTCATGCAGAATTTTCCTGTATTTCCTGTCTGTCCGCAGGAGCATGTCCAGCTCTCGGGCTTTGCCTCTGGCCCGAGTGGCTGGGCGGCCCTCGCCTGCTCCGCCATCTGTCCATACATACCGCTTCCGGCGGCTCCGGCCATCTGCATCCCCATGAAGCCCATCGCTGCGCCCATACCGCCTTCATTCTGCGCGGCGAGTTTCATCGCATCCGAAGTCGCATCGGTCATGACGCCCATCGCGATATTCGGATGCGCCATAGAAAGACCCATCTGGACTTTCTGGAGCTTTTCTTCATCCTCTTCATTCGCCTTGATGCTGTCCACGCCGAAAGAAACGATCTCGATGCCGCGCAGCTCTCTCCATTTCTTGGAAAGTATCTCATTCAGCGCATCCGCGAGCTCCATGGTATGTCCCGGCAGCTCTGTGTAGTCGATCTTGAGCCCCGAGAGTCTGGCGAAGGCCGGCTGCAGCGCCGTCCGAAGCTCGGTGCGAAGCATGCTGTCGATGGAGCTCCGGTCATAGCGGTCCTCCGTATTCCCTGCGACATTCGTATAGAAAAGGAGCGGATCCATGATGTGATAGCTGAATTCCCCGAAGCAGCGGATACGCATGGTGAGGACCTGCCCGGTCACATTGTCATAGGATTTGAAGGGGATCTCATTCGGCGTGCCATATTTATTGCCGAGGATTTCCTTCATATTGAAATAGTACACGCGCTGGTCTTTCCCCGTGTCCCCGCCATAGGTGAAGCGTTCGCCCATCTTCTTCAGCATCTCTTTCACACCAGTCTTGAGATCACCGGTGAAAATGGATGGCTCGCTCGATGCGTCATAGATGAATTCGCCAGGCTCATTTGAGAGCTCGACGACTTTCCCCTGCTCCACGATCATCATGCACTGTCCGACATTGACGGCGATCTTCGAACCATTGGAAATGATATTGTCTTCCGCGCTCGTATTTGAGCTTCTGCCGAAGGCGCTGATCTTCTTCTGCCCTTTCACCATCAGCGTGTCCGCATCCAGCGAATCACAGTAAAAAAATTCCTTCCACTGATCGCCGAGCACGCCGCCGGCGGCCCCCAGAGCTGCTTTGATGAGACCCATACCTGTTCCTCCTTTGTAAAATCATCGATGACTTTCCTTCTACCCTTACTATAGCAAAATGTCATGAAAAAAGCACTGTCATTTTAGAAATCGGAAGCAAAAAAAGACTCGCAACCTGCGTTCCTATATAGAAAGCAAAAGAAAAAAATCCCGCCTGCCTTTTCAGCAAGCGGGATTTAGGGAAACAGTGATTAAAATAGATATTTTTTCAAGAAATACACGATGACGCCGGCGAGGAAAATCACAGCGCCCCATACGACGAAGAACCAGGTAACCGCGAGCACGATCGCGAGGAAGGCGATGATACCGGCGATATAGAGAGCCTTTTTCCACCACGGGATGCTCTTCACATCGATGAATTCGATATGAATCCCGCCCTGCGGTGCTTCTTTCCGATATTCTTCCCCCTGCTCATTCAGGGTGAGTCCATGGTAGTCCTTCACGTCCTCTTCGGACATGCGTCTGGGTTCTTCATGGACTTCTGTGTAGTCTGATTTCTTATCTTCACTCATAAGGATGCAAGTTTCTTATTCAGAAGCTCATTGATGACCTTCGGATTGGCCTTGCCCTTCGTCGCTTTCATGATCTGACCCACGAGAGCGCCGACGGCTTTCTTCTTGCCAGCCTTGAAGTCTTCTACGGCTTTCAGATTTTCAGAAACGACTTTGTCGACCAGTTCCTGCAGCGCGCCGGTATCGGAGATCTGTACGAGGCCCTGGGCTTTCACGATGTCTTCCGCCTTGCCGCCTTCCTTCCACATGGTGGCGAAGACTTTCTTCGCGATCTTGCCGGAGATGGTGCCTTTGGAAATCAGGGAAAGCAGACCTGCGAGGTCTTCTGCCTTGACAGGAGCCGCGGCGATCTCGATGCCATCGGTGGAGAGCTGGCTGGCGAATTCGCCCATCAGCCAGTTGACAGCCGCCTTCGGTTCTGCGCCGGCTGCGACGCAGGCTTCGAAGTAGTCAGCGGTGGCTTTGTCATTCGTCATGAAGACGGCATCGGCATCGGAGATCCCGAAGTCTTTCATATAGCGCGCTTTTCTCGCATCCGGGAGTTCCGGCAGGGATTTTCTGATATTTTCGATGTATTCATCAGAGACGGTGAAGGGGACGAGGTCCGGTTCCGGGAAGTAGCGGTAATCATTCGCTTCTTCCTTGGTACGCATGGACTTGGTGACGCCTTCTTTTTCGTCCCAGGTTCTGGTTTCCTGGACGACCTTGCCGCCTTCTTCGAGCAGCTCAGCCTGACGCATAGCTTCGTATTCGATGGCGCGTTCTACGCCCTTGAAGGAGTTGATATTCTTGATTTCTGTCTTGGTACCGAGTTCCTTCTGACCGACAGGACGGACGGAGACATTCGCATCGCAGCGCAGGCTCCCCTCTTCCATGCGGCAGTCGGAAATGCCGACGTACTGCAGGATCGCGCGCATTTTTTCCATGTAAGCGACGGCTTCTTTCGCCGAGCGCATATCCGGCTCGGATACGATTTCCAGAAGCGGCGTGCCGGTACGGTTGTAGTCGACCAAGGAGTAATCGGAATCGGTGATGGAGGTGCCGTGATGGACAAGTTTCCCGGCATCTTCTTCCATATGGGCGCGTGTGATGCGCAGGCGCTTCACTTCGCCGTCGACTTCGACATCGAGATAGCCGTGTTCACAGATCGGCAGGTCAAACTGCGAGGTTTGGAAGTTCTTCGGAAGGTCAGGATAATAATAGTTTTTGCGGTCGAATTTGCTGAAGCGGGAGATCTCGCAGTTCAGAGCAAGACCGGCGCGGACAGCGTATTCGAGGACTTTCTTATTCAGGACCGGCAGCACGCCCGGCAGACCGAGGCAGACAGGGCATACATTGGTATTCGGATCTGCGCCGAAGGATGTCTTGCAGCTGCAGAAGATTTTGGTGGTGGTCTGAAGCTCGGTATGGACTTCGAGGCCGATGACTACTTCATATTTCATTCCTTGATCTCTCCTTTTGGCGCGGTTTTGGTGAATTCAGGATGAGCCTGTTCGAAGGTGTAGGCTGCCTGCAGGATGGTTTCTTCGGCGAGCGTCTTGCCGATGAGCTGCATGCCGAGCGGCATGCCGTCTTTGAAACCGACCGGAATGGAAATGGACGGTGCGCCGATGAGGTTCACCGGTACGGTGCAGATATCTTCCATGTAAAGGGACAGCGGATCGGAGAAAGCACCGAATTTGAACGAAGTGCCGGAAGCCGACGGTGCTGCGATGACGTCGCAGAGCTTGAAGGCTTCGTCAAATTCCTGCTTCAGCAGGGTGCGGACTTTGAGCGCTTTCAGATAGTACGCATCGTAGTAGCCGGCAGAGAGGACGTAGTTCCCAAGCATGATACGGCGCTTCACTTCTTCGCCGAAGCCCTGGCTTCTGGTCTTGATGTACATATCGATGATATCTTCACCCGGCGCCCGGAAACCGTAGCTGACGCCGTCATAGCGGGCAAGGTTCGAGCTGGCTTCTGCCGGTGCGATGATGTAGTAGACAGAGACACCGCTATTGATATGCGGGATGGAGACGGGGACGATCTCCGCACCTTCCTTGCGGTAGAAATCAAGAGCCGCATCGATCGCTGCCTTGGTCTCTTCCTTGATGCCTTCGCCGAAGAATTCCTTCGGTACGCCGATCTTCATGCCCTTGACATCGCGGACGAGGGCTTTCTTGTAGTCCTTCTTTTCCTGCGGGATGGACGTGGAGTCGCGCGGATCATGGCCGGCGATCGCATTGAGGACGATCGCAGCATCGGTGACGTCTTTGACAAGCGGCCCGATCTGGTCAAGGGAAGAGGCGAAAGCCAGAAGGCCGTAACGGGATACGAGGCCGTAGGTCGGTTTCATGCCAACGATGCCATTGAAGGAAGCCGGCTGACGGATGGATCCGCCCGTATCCGAGCCGAGAGACCAGATGGCTTCATTCGCCGCGACCGCTGCTGCAGAGCCACCGGAAGAGCCGCCTGGTACATAGTCCATGTTCCACGGATTGTGAGAAGGTCCGAAAGCAGAACGCTCCGTCGAAGAGCCCATGGCGAATTCATCCATATTCGTCTTGCCCAGGGAAATATAGTCCTCCCCTTTCAACTTTTCGATGACCGTCGCATCATATGGGGATACCCAGTGTTCGAGCATGCGGGATGCCGCGGTGCAGGTCTCGCCTTTGATGCACATATTGTCTTTGATCGCGCCCGGGATGCCCGCGAGGTCGGAGATCTCAACTCCTGCGGCGATCTTCGCATCGACCTTTGCTGCGACGGAGAGCGCACTCTCATCAGAGGTAGAAAGGTAGGCATGGATGTCCCCTTCTACGCTGTCACGGTGCGCGATGATTTTCTTTGTGAGTTCGACAGCGGAGATTTCCTTTTTCACCAGCTGTTCATGGAGATCATGAATCGTGTATTTCACTCGGCTGCCTCCTTAAATAATCTTCGGCACTTTGAAATAGCCGTCTTCTTTTTCCGGCGCATTCATGAGTGCTTCTTCATTCGTAAAAGACTGGTGCGGGACATCTTCGCGCATGACATTGTACTGCTCGACGGCATGCACGGTCGGCGCTACATCAGTCGTATCATACTGGTTCAGTTCTTCCATGTAGGTGAGGATGCTGTTCATGGAGTCTCTCATCTTTTCCAGATCTTCCTCCGCAAAGGACAGACGGGAAAGAAGAGCGATCTTCTGAGCTTCTTCTGTCGTGATTTTCATAGATACACTTCCTTTGTAAATTCAGTTAAGCCTTCTTTAGCATTTTTCTTGGTATCTTGTTTACTCTTTGAGCTTTTGTTGTATTTGATACGCTATGTTGATTAAAGCTTTGATATTTTGATTAGGGAATATGCCTGTTATGCAGGTAATATTATAGCATATTTACCTTTTTATTGCTATCATTTTGGCTTTTTGGATTGTTAAAGTTTGTTCTTGGTTCTGTGATTATTCTTTTTCCTGATTTTTTCTTTGAACCGTAGTATGATAATGCTACGGTTTTTCTTGTGGAGGTGTTTTCTTTATGAAGTGCAAACAATTATTTTGCTCCATTCCCACTTCTTTAGTTCCGGCACAGATGTTAGATAATCCATTTGACCCAGCAGCTGTTCCTGTTGAGGATCGTTATAATAATGGATTTTCTCTTATCTCTCTTTTACATGAGGAGTCGATGGATTCTTCTGACCCTTTTATTTTCAGAAATAACTGTCGGTCTAGTCAAGTAGATTTATTTTACTTATGTAATTATATTCCTGTGACTTTTAATAAAGAACCATCCAGCTATATTGATTATCGATCCAAATTTTTTGTACTGGGCTTTAAGCAAAACTCACCCAAGGAAGTTGATTATGTGGCTAAGATTTTATGCCATGAGCTTGTTGGGCATTGTGCTCTTGTTGCTGTTCCTCCTTCTAAAGTACAGAAAAATGGGAAAACTGCGGTTCATACTTTGATTAAACGCATTATGGCTTCTGTGGATCCCCAAAAAGGTATAACTGATGCATCATCTTGCTTGGTATGCTGCAATGACAGTGACGAGTTCCATAATTCTTCTCACTTGCGTAGCCCTGAGCAAGTCTATCAAAATATCGAAGTGGTAAACCCGGAATTGATTCAAGGAAAAGATGTTCTTTTGATTGATGATATCTTGACTTCTGGCAGTCATTTTGAGGCATGTAAACGTCATCTCATGAAATATGCGCGCAGTGTCACTCTTTTTGTGGTCGGTCGTACATTGCATGTAGAGCATTTTAATGCCGGAGTTGTTCTTCATTTGGATAATCTTTTTACAAAGATTCTAAATGGCAGCGGCTCTTCTTCTTCACCGACTTTGTTTCGCTTGTTTCATGAAATGAACGATGGCGGCTTTGATTTTCGTATCATTTCTTCTTTAGATGAAAAAGCCTGTAAATCTCTGTGCGAGTTGTTCTCTTTATCTTCAGATAGAATTATTTCTTGTAAACCTTCTTTGGATGGTATCTCTTGTGGGATCCTTGCAGCAAAGCAAATTATGGAAATTTATGATCCTTTTTTAATTTCAGTCACGGATTCTTCCGTTGGAGTTTGTGCTTCGAAGAGGTTCCCTTTTACCGTTGCTTTTTTAGGTCTTTCAAAGACTGAAGGCGCTTCATTAGTAAATTATAATTTTACTTCGATTTGGGGATTTCTCTTTTCCTTTTGGGACATTGTATTAGATAAGCTGTCTTTGTGTCAGTATTTCTCTCGTTCTGCTTATTATAAAGAAATAGATGATCCTTTATGGATGGAAAAAGCACATTCTATGGAGGAGAATATTTTTAAGTCTGAATTTTATCAATCTTTGTTTGCTTCTCTGCCAGGAATGACCCCTGAAATTTTGGCCAAATATTCGCCTGGAATTAAAAAGGTTCGATTTGAATATCAAGGATTTATGCTTTTAGTTTCTTTGTATAAAGCCATTCATCGAAAGCGGCCTTTTGAATCAGAAGCTGATTTTCATTCGTTTTGCGAAAAAAAGTATTTTGAGCAGTTCCCGATTCCTTTTTGATAGGAGTTGAGATAGGAGTTGATTGATTATGTTACATCCTATTGCCTGCTGTCTGGCTTTTTTGTCAGTTCCTGGTATTGGTCGGAAAACCTTATTTGATTTCCGAAATCAGATTGCTGGTATTGATTCTTTTCGTGCTGCTTTTTCTCTTTTGATGGATATGCAAAAAAAGTTTCCCGGGCGGATTCGTTCTTTGCCGGATGAAGGTGCGTTTCTTGAAGTTCTTTCATCAAGTCAGTTGATTTTGGAAAATCAAGAAGACATGGATATCCATTCTCTTTTCTTTACGGATCCACGTTTCCCGGTTTCTTTGCTCGATTTATCGGTGCCTTCTATCTTCTTTTTTTATAAGGGCAACATTTCTGCTTTGGAGAAAAAATGCCTTGCTATGATTGGGAGCCGCTCTCTTTCTCCTATTTTGGAAAAAGTAGGTATTCATGCCGGTTCTTTTGCTGCCTCTCACGGATGGGCTGTTGTTTCTGGATTGGCTTTGGGTGCTGATACGACTTTGCATCGTGGAGGGCTGGATGCTCATGGAATTTTGATTGGGGTTTTGCCTACGTCTTTGGAAAAAGTTTATCCTTCACAAAATCGTGCTCTCAGTCAGTCTATTATTGATACTGGCGGGTGTTTACTTAGTGAGTATCCTTTGGGGACGAATGCTTCGCCAGCACGTTTGGTTGAGCGTGATCGCTTGCAAAGTGGTATTGCTCGTGGGATTTTTGTCCTTGCGGCCAAATCCTCTGGTGGATCGTGGCATGCGATTCAAACGGCAAAAGCACTTAATCTTCCTATTGGTTTTTTTGATTTTCGTTCTTTCCCAGCCTATTCTGTCTATTCTGATTTTGTTCAGGGTATTGATCGATTGGTTCATATGGGCGCGTTTCCTGTATCTAATTCTGCTTCGTTTACCGAATTCTTGAATCGTTGTAATTCTGTTTCGTGCTGCTCCCGCTTTTCTCCTACCAGTTTATTTTAATCAAAAAAGCCTGTCCGCTATGATCAGCCCCTGTCAAGGTAGACATGGCAAATATCTAAAAAATTACTGCCGTAAATTCCATGTTGGTGTTTTAGC
>CAKPUX010000007.1 GCA_934193095.1 uncultured Dialister sp.
CCCGTCGTCCTTGGGGAAGCGCTCTCTACAGTCCAGCGGCTCGCGACCTTCATCACGGAAACGACGAAAGAACTGGCTGAGACACAGAAACAGCTTTCCTTCGCTGCCAGCCACGACAGCTTCACCGGTCTCCTCAATCGTGGCTCGATCGAGGAAATGCTCTGCCGCTGCCATAAAGATACCCGAGCGCGAAGGCTCAACTTCTCCGCGCTCATGATCGACCTCGATACCTTCAAGCATATCAATGATACCTTCGGCCACCTCAAAGGCGATGAAGTGATCCTCGAAGTCGCCCGCATCATGAAACGCATGATCCGTCCGACAGACTTCGCCGGCCGCTGGGGCGGAGACGAATTCGTCATCCTACTCCCCGGCACCACACTTCCCGGCGCACTCATCGTGGCGAACCGTCTGCAGAAAGCCTTCCAGACGATCCAGCTCCCCGACCACTCCTTCCTCACCGCCAGCATCGGCTGCACCACCGCCTCGTCGAATGAAAGCGAGCAGATCTTCTACAAGCGCATGGACGATGCCCTCTACCTCGCCAAAGAGGGCGGCAGAAACCGCATCATCCTCCTTGATGCCGAGCATCAGGTGAAAGAAGTCACGGGTGACTAGTGACTGGGAGACATCAGACTCTCGTATCGTCATTTCGAGCGAAGCGAGAAATCTTTCTTGCAGACCGCTAAACGAAGGATGTTTGAAAGCAGAAATACGTAGCACCAAGGCGTCGTTTCCCTGCCGGTGCTTATGTGATACTGACCGCAGTGCAAGAAAGATCCCTCGGCTACGCTCGGGATGACGACAGCGCGAAGCACTATCAAAATTTCGCGGCGCTTCATTTTTTTATGCGCCGCACCACCATTTCGCATTTCTCATTTCTAATTTCTCATTCAAGCGAAGCTTTCAAACGGAATCAAAGGGCAGTATGCCCCCGGGGCTAACCCCGAACCCTGAACCTTAATTTCCCTCATTTCTCCCAAAGAAGGAATTCCTTATGAAGCCATACTCCTATACCATTTCCAAGCCTTCCGAAATCCATGGTGTCATCAGCGCCTTTCATTCCCTTGGCGTGAAGGGATCTTCCCTTCTGATTTCCATCTTCACTTCCTACACGAAAGCGGATGGACTTCAGTATATGGTGGAAGCGTTGTCTTCTGCTTTCCCAAAGGCAGAGATTTCCGGGATGACGAGCAGCGTATGCATCAATCAGGGTGTGAACCACAGGGGAAAGATTGTCCTCCTCTTCGAGGTCTTCGAAAAGACATACGTCCATACGATCTGCTTCGACCATGAACCGGGGAAGGAAGAGGCCGTCGGATGTGCCGTGATGAGCGAAATCGCTAAGATTTCTGAGCCCCTCTGCGGCATCGAGATCCTGGCCTCGCAGAGCGATGACCGTTTCTCTGACTTCACCCCCTTTCTGAACGTGCTGACACGAGATCTTCCGACGACACTTCCCGTCTGGGGCGCGCTCGCTGACTCGCAGACATGGCCGGATCATACCTATGTCTTTTCCAAGAACTACATTTCAAGTGCCGGGCTGATTCTTCGCGTCTATACAGGCGAGATCTCCATCATGCTCAACCACGTCCTGGGCTTCCGCCCACTTTCCCGTCCGCTCACCGTGACCGCGATGGACGGCCCCATGATCATCAAAGAGCTCGACCATAAGCCTGCCGTTTATTACTACGATAAATACATCCACACCCCGGATTTTCAGGAGCAGTCGCTCCCCTTCCCTCTTATCCAACAGTACGACGGCTACGACCACGCGCACCTGCCGCAGGGGCGCACGCTCGATGGCGGCATCATTTTCAACATTCGCTGCGCCGTCGGCACAGAGCTGCGCCTCTCCTACGGCGATCCGGAGCTGATGCTCGCAGAAACGAAGAAGATCTGGGAGCAAATGCATGCGTTCGGAGGCGAAAGCGCGCACATCCTCTCCTGCGCCGCGCGCTACCAGTTCCTCAATAAGAACCTCGGCGACGTCCTTGCCAATTACAACCATGTCACCCCTTCCTTCGGCATCTACGCCCATGGAGAAATATACCGCGCCGGGCAGCGTCTCGTTGCCGCCCATCTGACGGGAAATGTCGTCGTCTTCCGCGAAGCAGCAGAGGCGCAGCAAAAGGATGTCTCCTATAACCCCGTCCACCTGACGCAGCACATGACCCATCTCCTGCAGATGGCGACCTTCGTCAGCACCGCCATGAAAGAGCTGGAAGAGACGAAAGACGCTCTCCAATTCGCTGCGACCCACGACAGCCTCTCCGGCCTTTTCAATCGCGGTGCGATGGAAAAATACCTCGCCCAATGCATCAAAAACAATGCAGACATCGGGATGCCGCTCTCTGCCATCATGATCGACCTCGATCATTTCAAAGAGATCAATGATACCTACGGCCATGCCATCGGCGATGCCGTCATCCGCACCTTATCCGACATCATGAAGAAGCACACCACAGGCAGAGGCTACGCCGGCCGCTGGGGCGGTGATGAATTCCTCGTGATCCTTCCCGGCGCTACGCTGGAAACGGCGGAGACGCTGGCCCTCCGCATGAAAGATGACCTCCTCCGCGCCCATATTCTCCTTGATGGCTTCCCTGTCAGCGCCAGCTTCGGCGTCACCATCGCCCGCCAGGGCGAGCTCGAACAGAGCTTCTACAAGAGAGTCGACAATGCTCTCTATACCTCTAAGGAAAATGGAAAGAACCGCATCACCATCTTCGATGCCAATGGAACGACAAAGGCTGTGACCATGCGGGAGACTGGTGACTAGTGACTGGGGACTGGGGACTAGGGATTAGGGACTAGGGACTAGGGATTAGGGATGTCGGACTAGGGATTAGGGATTAGGGATGTCGGATGTCTGATTTCTCATGTCTGACGTCTCATGTCTCATTTTTCCCATAACAAGCCAAAAACCGTCAGGCTCTGAGCCTGACGGTTTTTGTTTTGCCATAATTACCAGTTTCTGAACTTAGCCGGTGGGTTGTAAAGTCCGCCGGACCAGTCCACGAGATCTTTCATATTCTTGGCAGCGAGGAGGTCGCGGGTTGCCTGAGAAGGATCGATGCCGAAGTCCTCCGGCAACTTGACGATGCCTTCCTTTCTGAGCTTCTTGGTGATCTCCGGATCTTCGAGCTTGCCGACTTCCGTCTTGCCTGCTACTGCACGGATCGCATTCATGCGTTCTTCCATGTTGTGGCACTTGTGGAGGTAAGCGATGCCGACTTCGGAAACGATGTGGGTGAGGTCATCGGAGTAGATCATGATCGGTTCGAGATCAAGGTTTGCATTCTTCTTCAGAGCGACAGCATCGAGCTGGTCGACGAAGCCCGGGAAACCTTTTTCGGAGACGGTCGTGATCATCTGGACGACGAGCTTCTTGCCGCGGTTGCGGTCGCCCATGAGTTCGTAGCGGTTCGCCACTTCTTCGCCCGCTTTTTTCCATGCCGG
The DNA here is from genome assembly GCA_934193095.1 of uncultured Dialister sp. Taxonomy (GTDB): domain Bacteria; phylum Bacillota; class Negativicutes; order Veillonellales; family Dialisteraceae; genus Dialister. The sequence continues at coordinate 3,463 of CAKPUX010000007.1, forward strand.
AGTGACATGACGGCGGCCTTTGGCATCGCAGCCCATGTTCGGTGCGCCACCGAAGCCTGCGACATTGTTCTTGGTCGCGGTGGAAGAGTTGCCGAAGCGGTCGATCTGCATGGTGGAACCGATGAACATGTCAGCCGCATAGTGACCGGCAGCCTGACAGAAGGCACGATTCGAGCGCATGGTGCCATCCGGGCCGACAGCGAAGACGTCACTTCTGGCTTTGATGTATTCTTCCATGCCGACTTCAGAGCCGAAGGAGTAGATGGCCTGTGCCCAGCCGGTTTCGATGGCCGGAATCAGGGTCGGATGCGGATTCAGTACCCAGTGGGTGCAGATCTTGCCGCGCAGGCCCAGAGATTCGCCGAAGGTCGGGAGCAGGAGTTCGACAGCCGCCGTATCGAAGCCGACGCCGTGGTTCAGGACTTTGACGCCGTATTCTTCGTAAATGCCGCGGATCGCCATCATGGCTTTCAGGATTCTTTCATTCTGAATCTTTGCCGGGTCTCTGGTGAAGAGCGGGTTCAGCATGTATGGGGTCGGGCTTTCGATGACGAAGTCTACCCAGTCAGCCGGGATGTCGACACGCGGGAGCTTGTCAACGATCTTGTTGACCTGGAAAATGACGATGCCCTGATTGAATTTCGTCGCTTCGACGATCGCCGGGGTGTCTTCGGTGGAGAAGCCGGTGTAAATGTTGCCGGCTGCATCCGCAGCGTCAGCGCAGACGAGGGAAACTCTCGGTACGAGGTCGATGAAGTAGCGGGAGTACATTTCGAGATAGGTATGGATAGCGCCGAGCTCTACGCCGTCATTCTGGACCATCTGTGCCAGACGCTTGCCCTGGCTGCCAGCATATGCGAAGTCGAGCTTTCTCGCGATGCCTTTATCAAAGACGTCCAGATGTTCCGGAATGGAGAGGGTGGACTGGATCATATGGAGATCATGCACTTTGGACGGATCCACTTTGCAGAGTTCTTTGGCGAGGAAATCAGCCTGTTTCTGGTTGTCGCCTTCGATATTGACTTTATCGCCCGGGCGAAGGACAGCTTCGAGGACTTTGACGGTATTGGCTGCGTCAACGATTTTGCCATCTGCATACGGAGCGGCAGCAGCGATGCGGGCTGCGGTGTCGTCTCCTCTGGTGTGCCAGTTCTTATTGCATGGTTTGATTTCTAACATGAATAGACTTCCTTTCAATAAAAATAGGTTTTTACAGAAATAAGTATACAGGTTTTCATTCTTGTTGTTATTGTTTCTCCCCTATCATAACAGATAGTGGCGGTAAGAGGAAAGGGGGGATATCCCTTGGGGCGTATCGTTCTTTGATTCCGCTTGAAAGCTCTGACCAAATGAGAAATTAGGAATGAGGAATTAGGAATGAAGGTGGCGGCTCCGCCGCGAATATATATGGGGCAATGCCCGAAAGTGGTATTTAAATCACCAGTCACTAGTCACTAGTCCACTAGTCACTGAAATGCCACCTTTTGGCATCGCCACCATCTATACTCCGCGGCGCTTCTGATTTTTATGCGCCGCACCACCACTCCTCACTCCTCACTCCTCACTCCTAACTCCTCACTAGAGAGCAAAGCTTTCATCCACAATCAAAGGGCAACTCGCCCCATGGGCTACCCCTGAACCTTTTTAGAAAATCATCGCTGTAGCGAAGTAGAAGACGGAGGGGAAGAGCAGGCAGCCGAGACCAGTGAAGAAGGTCGCGGTCATAGCGCAGTAAGGAACGAGCTTCGGATTGACAGCTGCGATGCCAGCGGCCGTGCCGGAGGTGGTGCCCATGATGCCGCCGAAAGCCATAGCGGACTGTGGGTTATTGATGGAGAGCGGTTTTGCCACGAATGGGGTGACAACCATGACGAGGACGGATTTCACAACGCCGGCAGCGATGGAGATCGCGATGACTTCGGAGGAAGCGCCGAGAGCTGCGCCGGTGACAGGCCCGACAACGAAGGTCGCAACGCCTGCACCGATGGTGACCATATCGACCACGCTGGTGTAGCCGAGCGGATACGCAACAGCAATGCCTGCAACGAGGCAGATGAATTCACCGATGAAGAGGGAAGCGACACCTCTCCAGCCGACTTTTTTGATTTCGCGAAGGTCAGCGCCAAAAGCGGTAGAAACGATAGCGAAGTCGCGGAACATAGCGCCGCCGACCAGGCCCATGCCGGCAAAGAGCGGGACGTCTGCGATCCCCTTGCTGCCGCCGGTCATTGCACCGCCGATGTAGGCGAGGACAAGCCCCAGAAAAATAGCGATGGCACTGCCATGGACACGTCCCTTGGTGAGCGCGCCCAGTTTGAACGAAATATACATAATGACGCCGAGAAGCATGAAGCCGAAGATCATGCCGTTCTTGACGAAAAGTTTGGTAATCATTGCTGCGATATCCATGATGAAATTATCTCCTTATTTCTAAGCGACCACGAAGCCCTTGCGTGCTGCATACATTTTTTGTGACTAGTGACTAGTGATGAGGTTACAATCTCCGCCACCATCATTCCTCATTTCTTATTATTTACTGTGTGCGAGACTTTCCTCAGATACAGTTTCCTTCGATTTCTTACCAGAGAGAACCGGGATCAGGAGGAATCCGATCACGACAGCCAGAAGACCTCCGAGGATGGCGACCACACCGCCGGAAAGCGCTGCGGCTACATTCTGGATGGAGCTCATCGCTACAACGACCGGGATGTACATCGCGGACCACCATTTGATGCCCTGTTCTTCCGGCGCTTTCATGATGCCTTTCTGCTGTGCCCAGGCGGAAATGATGATAAGGAACAGCATCGCGAAACCGACGCCGCCGATATTTGCCTTGACGCCCAGGAGCGCACCCAGTACGTCGCCGATCACATTGCCTGCCATATAGCAGCCTGCCAAAAGTGCTACACCGTAAATAACCATAATACTCTTCCTTTCTTTCCATGAAAAAACGTCTGCCTATCACAAGTTTCCTTCCCTTCGCGAGCGGAGGAAACCTAGTACAACTGGATATACCTGGAAATCTTTCCCCTTCTTCTTATCATTTGTTATAATAGAAAGAGCTTACTTGGATTTCCTGTTCATCTACCTTACGGCATTAGTATACCCGACGATTTTCATGAAAAGAAATTTTTGAAGGCAAGATGCAAATGCAAACGGGTAACATGCATCCATCATGAATGTATTTCATAATTCATTTGCTATACGTTATTATTTGAATGTTTTTTATAAATCATCATATATCAACGCATAACTAATAACTGAAATTTGAAAGCGGTGACTAGGGATTAGGGATTAGAAGATTGTAGGCTTCGCTTCCGATAATGGCGACGCGAAGCGCTATCAAAATTCTGCGGCGCTTCCAAATTTTATGCGCCGTACCTTCACTCCTCACTCCTAACTCCTCACTCCTCACTTGATTCGTAAATCGACAAAAAAGCCGGTTATTTAGAAAGCGCAATGCCAGTCCCCAGTAAAGCGAGGTACTCTATGAATACATCCTGGATCATCGGCGTACAGCACGTCTGGTTCGGCATCTCCATCTTCCTCCTGCTGCTCCTTCTTGTCAGCCGCACGCTCTTTTTCCGCGAAGCGATCCTTGCCAAGCAGTTCAGCCGGAGGCATCTCGTTCTCTTCATCGTGATCTTCTCCCTGATGGCACTCTGCGGCTCGTACTGGAATGTCTCGGCGGGCGGCGGCATCATGAATTTCCGTGCTGTCGGCATCATGCTGGGCGGCTTCGTCGGCGGCCCCATCGTCGGCACCATTGTAGGATGTATCGCAGGCATCCACCGCGCCTTCTTCTTCGATACGGACGCGGCCTTCGTCCATGGCGGGCTTTCCATCATTCAGGGCATCGCCGCCGGCTATCTGGCGAACCCGCTGAAAAGCCACCATCACAATCTCTGGTCATGGAGCTTTTTCTATGCCGGCATTTTGGAAATCCTCTTCTGGGTCTTCTTCGCTTTCCTTACCTGGCCGGAGACCATCGCGCACCCGAATGATTTCTTCGACCTGTCGCTGCCGATCATCATCACAAATACCATCGCCGTCAGCCTTTTCTACATGGTGCTAGAGTTCTACACGCATCAGCGCGATACAGAGAAATCAGAAACAACGAAGACGACCTTCGACGCTGTGAATACCCTTTTCTCCACACTCCACGACGGTTTCAACGGCTTCAATGTATCCAAAGCCGCCGAGATCGTGACGGCGTCTCTCCCCTCTCTCATCTGGACCGCCATCATATACAAAGACCAGATTTACACGCGCACGGCCTACAAAACCGAAGCAGACCGCAATCAGGGCGATGCGGAGATCGCCATCCTCAAGCTGCAGAAATCACTTCCGCCCATGCCGCATCTCACAACCCTCCCCATCTGCTACAAGGGCGAAACCGTCGGCACCCTCATCGCTGCGAAAAGCAAAGGGGAAAACTTCACGCACATGGGCAACGAATTCCTCTCCGGCATCTGCCACATGCTCGAAGCCATTTATGAGTACGACAAGATGAAGGAAGAGGAAAATCTTCTCGCCGAAGCCGAGATCCGCGCTCTTCAGGCGCAGATCAATCCGCACTTCCTCTACAATACGCTGAATACCATCAGTTACTATGTGCGAAGCGATCCGGACAATGCGAGAAAGCTCATCAGCTACCTCTCTGACTATTTCCGCCACAGCCTGAACAACCCGTCGAAATTCATCCCGCTCTCCGAAGAGCTGCACGTCATCGAGTGCTACACCGAGCTCGAGCGCGCCCGCTTCGGCGACCGCCTCTCCATCACCTATGATTTCCCAAAGGAAAAGCTCTCTGAAATCCAGGTCCCGCCGCTCCTCCTCCAGCCGCTCGTCGAGAACGCCGTCATCCACGGCATCTTCAAACGTCCCGAAGGCGGCCGCATCAAAGCCGGCCTCATCGAGCACAAGGACCATTTCAAGATCTACGTCTACGACACCGGCATCGGCATCCCCAAAAGCAAGCTGAAAAAACTGCTTATCGATCACAAGAGACGCGACCACATCGGTCTCATCAATGTCCACCAGCGTCTGCTCTCCCTCTTCGGAGAAAAGAGCGGTCTCCATATCGTCAGCCGCGAAAACAAAGGCACTCTTGTCTTCACCAACATTCCGAAGATAGAAAGCAGGAGACCTGCTGCCCCCGCCGCCATAGAAAAAGTCGCTGCGACAGGACAGACGATCCGTATCACGAATGCGTGAGCTGGTGGCTGGTGACTGGTGACTGGTAGCTAGGGATTAGGGATTGGGGATCAGGAGTGACTAGTGACTAGTGACTGGGAGACTAAGAGACTGGGAGACTAGGAGCCTTCAGACTTCAGACATGTGACATGTGACTTCTAACTTCTAACGTCTAACGTCTAACGTCTCAAGCGGGCATCGCCCCATATATACTCGCGGCGAAGCCGCCACCTTCATTCCTAATTCCTCATTCCTCATTCGAGCAGAGCTTTCAAACGTAATCATAGGGCACCACGCCCGAGGGGCTAACCCTGAACCTTGAACCCTGAACCTTGAACCTTAAACCTTAACCCATTTCCCCAAAGGAGGATACCATGAAAGAAATCCGTGCTCTTGTCGCTGACGACGAACTGCCGGCCCGCGGCGAGCTGACCTATGAACTCTCGAACATCCCCGGCGTCAAAGTCGTCGGTGAATGCGGCAATGGACGTGAAGTCCTCGCCTTTCTGAAGACGCATCCGAATGTCGATATTCTTTTCCTCGACATCGAGATGCCTCTCATGAACGGTCTCGAATGCGCGAAAGAAATCGTCCGCATGGACCTTCCGGTGAAGGTCGTCTTCGCGACGGGTTACTCCCAATTCGCCGTGCAGGCCTTCGAACTCGAAGCCTTCGACTACATTTTGAAGCCCTACAATGAAGCCCGCATCGCGCGCACGATCAAGCGCCTTTCTGACAGCCTCACCCTGCAGGAAAAGGAAAAGACGCCGGGCGAAATCATTTCTACCGCGCAGAAGATTTCTCTCCAGACGCAGGGCAAGACCATTATGATCTCGCCCGCGCAGGAGATCGTCCTGATTTCCACCGAAAAATCAGACCGCTCCCTCTTCTATACAACGAGCGGGATCGTCGAGTCGAAGATGACGCTGCGCGATATCGAGACGCTCCTCTCCCCATTGGGCTTCTTCCGCACGCACAAAGGCTATATCGTGAACCTTGCCATGATCCAGGAGATCCAGAACCAAGACAACGGGACACTCCTCTTGACGCTGAATCATTTCCCCAAAGAAAAGGTGCCGGTGTCCAGACACTATATCAAAGATTTCAAGAATACGCTGCACTTGGTGTAGCGAGAGATACACGGATCAGGAGAAGGGGCTCCTAGCGCACTCAGTCTTCCAAGGCAGGCGTGGATACGGGCATTTTTCTGAAATGGGAATGTTGTTCAAAGCTGTAAGCAATTTCAATGAGCACCGGTTCGCTCCATGGCCGCCCAATGATTTCCATCCCGACAGGAACTCCAATCGGTGCCTCTGGTGAGGGGGCAAATCCAGCAGGGACGCAAATGGACGGGAAACCTGTTGATGAACAAAGCACGCCATTTCTCTGCAGCTGATTGCTGCCAATTTTGCACACCAGTTGCTGCTGGTGAGGATAGACCATCGCATCCAAGTGCAAGTCTGCCATGATTTTCATGACTTCGCGGCGTACGGCGATTTTGTTATACATTTTTTCCAAATAACGAGGACTTCCTACTTGCCGCGTCATGGCATCTCTCATATTTCCTTCCGAGAATGGGTGGAAAAGTCCCTTGTCCAAAATATCTTTCATAGAGTGAATGGGCCATGTGGGAGGTAATGTTTCCAGATAGCTGTCCAGATCATGGCGGAAATCATCGAGGTGTACGGATACTTCCTCATTCAGATACGGCTGGTCGATCTGGTTTTCCACCTCGACCAGTGTCGCCCCATGCTCTCTGAATACCTGCAATGCATTTTCAATCACTTGATTGGTCGATGCATTGCATTTTTCTTTGCCAAATAAACTTCTGAGTATGCCGATGCGCTTTCCCTGCATGCCATCTTTTTGCAGATGGGAGATGTAGCTGTCTCTTTTCTGCCCTACGCTCCATGCCGTTTCTGCATCCTCCTCATCGTAGCCGGCAATGACATCCAGGGTCCGCACCGCATCTTCTACTGTGCGGCAAATGGGGCCTGCTGTATCCTGTGTCAGAGAATAGGGGACGATCCCGGCGCGTGATACCAGTCCGATGGTCGGGCGGATCCCGACAAGGCTATTGGCCGAAGCCGGCGAGCGAACGGAATTGATCGTATCCGTTCCCATTCCGATGATCCCGATATTCGCCGCAATGGAAGCACCTGTACCGCCGGACGATCCGCCCGGGGTTCTTGTCAGATCATAAGGATTGACCGACTGTCCTAAGATCGAGCTGATCGTTTCACCCCAAATGGCAAATTCATGCAAATTGGTTTTCGCCAAAATGAGTGCTCCCGCCTGTTTCAGTTTTTCTGTTACAAAAGCATCTTCCGACGGCACCCAGCCATTCAGTGCAATAGAGCCTGCCGTCGTAGGCATATCACTGGTATTGAAATTATCTTTCAGCATCACCGGGATCCCATGCAGGGGGCCAGACAGAGCATGATGTTCCTTCAGATAGGCATCTGCGGCCGCTGCCTCTTCCAAAATGCTCGGATTGACACAAATGATCGAATTGATCGTTGGTCCTTTCTTATCATAGGCTTCGATCCTCTGTAAATAGGTCTTAACCAGCTGAACGGCTGTCAAAGAACCATCCAGATACGCCTGGTGTACTTTGGAAATCGTTGTTTCCATGAATTCAAAGTGTTCCATTTTTCTTCTCCTGTTCAATCATCACGTAATGCTTCTGTTCACTTGCTGTTGGTAGTTGCTGTGACGGATCATCTATCGCCAGACAAGTGTCAATATCACTCATCTGATTCCTCACCCGCTATCCTGATGAATAGACACGCCTATCTCATAACAACGCGGCTGCGAAGAAAATGAAGCCCGACAAAATCATGATACCGATGGAATATCCCATGATATCCTTCGCCTTGAGTCCAGTGATCCCCAGAAGAGCGATCGCCCAAAATGGCTGCGCCATATTGGTCCAGCAATTCCCATAGGCCACCATCAGAGCCGTCTTCACCAAATCAGCTCCCATCATTTTGGCTGATTCCAGAGCCACCGGCCCCTGCACAGCCCACTGACCGCCGCCGGAAGGAACGAACATATTGACGATCGCTGCGGATAAGAAAGTCCACAGATAGAAGGTGCTTTCTGTGCTGACTGCGGCGATGCCATTGGCGAGGACCATGACCAGACCGGAGTATTTCACGATACCAAGGACGCCGGCATACAGAGGAAACTGGAAAATGATGCCTGCCGTACCGCCCACGGCGTCTTTCACTGCCATGACATAATTCGCAATATTTCCATAAAGCAAAATGCCACCAAAGAGGAAAATAGCATTTAACAGGTTGAAATCCAGCGCATTGAAGCCTTTGGTATAGAAAGCATAGAAAATATAGACAAATCCAAGTAACCCCAGAGCCCAGGCCAGAATCGGGCTATAGTTTAAAATATCTCCCACCGTAGCACTGGACGGACGCTTCTGCAGTTTCAGGTCTTCCTTTTCAATCGCTTTGATCGCATCCTCATCCAAAGGCTGATAGTCCGATGGATTCTTAGGAAGGAGCAGCGTCGCAAACAGGGCAGGTCCGATGGCCAGTGCGATGGTGACACAGATATTCGTCGGATTCAGCATGTAATCCGTCATAGGAACTACGCCGATCAAGTCTTCCATGATATGTCCAGGAGTTGCGATGAAGAGACCTACCGAAGAAGACAAGACTCCCTGCCAGGTCATCTGACCTACATACGCGCCAGCAGCCATCAGGCCATATTCGAAAGGAATCTTTTTATCTCGCAGATTCTTCGCCAGTTCCTTTGCTAAGATGGCCCCTACAATAAGGGATAAGCCCCAATGTACAAAAGAAACCAAAACGCTGACCAATGTCACCGTAAACACAGCCGACTTCGCACTTTTCGGAATCGACGCAATACGATTGATCCAACCTTTGACCAATGGCGCATTGGCTACGCAAGAACCGGTGATGACAATCAAAGCCATCTGCATGGAAAAGCCAAGCAATTCCCAAAACCCTTTGTACCAATTTTGAACCATCTGCATCGGTCCCTGGTCCGTCAACGCGATCCCCAGGCAAAAAGCGATAAAAGTCAGTGCCACGGCAAAGATACTCGCATCTGGCATGTACTTTAAAGATAACCGGAGAAGCACATTCCCCATCTTTGTAATGGGCGTTTCATTTTTACGTTCCAAACCACTTGATTTAGCCATTTCTAAGCCTCCTTATTTACAAAAACGAACAGGCACTGCCTTTTCGTACACCCCCTTCAGGCAGAAAAATAAAAAAGCAGAAAAGACGCACACGATACTATCGTGTGGATACTTTTCTGCTAAAATCAATTCCTTTATGCTATACTGGGATACTTTATGAAATTATAAAAATCAATCCCCAAGAATTTGAAAGCCAACCCCTATCGTCTTATGCCCGGAAAGTTCATGCATGGCCAGATTGCCATAAAAGCTTAGGGCAAAGTGATTTCCTTTGCGCACAACCGCAGCCTTGAAACAGAAATTCTGCCCGATCGCATCGGAAGCCCTGGTACTTTGTGTGACTTCCAGTACACAGTGCGCGACAGGATGTACATGCTCCCGTTTCCTTTCGATGATATGGGTATTCAAGCACAAATTCACTACACTGCGGATGATATTGCTCTGCGATGAAATACCAAACCCCGCCACGGTGGTGGCAGCGCTTTTGATCCCTCTTTCCTGTAATTGCAGGATCAAATCCTTTTCCATCTTTTGGTCCACGGTCATCGCCAGTAAAACAGCCATCCGGCAAAGATCTTCCCCTTCACGCGAGTCTATCAGAAAATCTCCCCATTGAATCACGATAAACCTCCCTACAAAAAAAGAAGAAAGACAATAAACACAGATAGCAACCTGCTACTGGTTTATTAACTTTCTTCCTACTGTACTTAATCAATGCACTACATCATAGAATTTACTTTTATACTATTGACAGTGTAGCTGAAATCAAACGAATCGTCCAAAAGATTTTATCAATAATCACTAATAGAAATTTTATTAAAAATGCTTTGACGGGCTAAGGGAAAACTGATGCAGGAAAGTTTGAAAGCAAGGGATTAGGGATTAGTGGCTAGGGATTAGGAACCTCGAGTGACTAGTATTGCGTTTTGTCAACTTCTGGACTTAGTGAGAAGTGGTGGAATGTCTTGGCTCCCCATCGGGGGAGCTGCCCGAAGGGCTGAGGGGGCTACGTAGCGGTATTACCTGAAAGTGTTAGAATATCGATAGTATCGGACTATTCAACATAGTGCACTATACCGCTGGCATGCCCCTATTGCCTTCGGCACTTCCCCCGAAGGGGGAAGCAAGTCGCTACGACGCTAATTCTGACTGCATTTGTATGTCGATTGAAAGTCCTCTTAATCGAAATACGCAATACTAGTTTCAAACCTCCGCGGCGCTTTTGATTTTTATGCGCCGCACCATCATTTCGCATTTCTCATTTCTAATTTCTCATTCAAGCGAAGCTTTCAAACGGAATCAAAGGACGGCACGCCCCACGGGCTAACCGCCCAGGAGCGCGAGCATGATGCCGCCGGAAATCGCGGTACCGAAGACGCCGGCGAGGTTCGGCCCCATCGCATGCATCAGAAGGAAGACGCGGCGGCTTTCCTGCTGCCCCACGAGGTGGGAAACACGGGCAGCGATCGGAACGGAGGCGATACCGGCGGAACCGATCAGCGGATTGATGCGGCCGCCGGACAGCTTATTCATGATCTTGGCACAGACCACGCCGCTGCCGGTACCGAAGGCAAACGCCACAAGCCCCAGAAAGATGATGAGGATGGTCGAGGACGTGAGGAAGGTATCCGCAGCCATGGTCGAGCCAATGGCGACCGTCAAGACCAGCGTGACCATATTGAGAAGGGTATTGGCCGCTGTTTCCGCCAGCTTGCCGACGACGAGGCATTCTCGCAGGAGATTTCCCAGCATCAGCATGGTGATGAGCGGCGCGACCGGCGGCAGGAACACATTGACGATGAGCGCCATGACGATCGGGAATGCGATCTTTTCGAGGCGGGATACATAGCGCGGCTGCTTCATCATGATTTTTCGCTCTTCCTTATTCGTGAGGAGCTTCATGATCGGCGGCTGAATGAGCGGCATGAGCGCCATGTAGGAGTAGGCTGCGACAGAGATCTGTGGCAGAAGATGCGGTGCCAGTTTCATCGTGGTGTAAATCGCCATAGGACCATCTGCGCCACCGATGATACCGATCGAGGCCGCTTCGCCCAGATGGAATCCCAGAACCTGCGCACCAATGAGTGCCACAAAAATCCCCAGGTGAGCCGCTGCCCCCAAAATGACAAGAGAAGGATTGGCGATCATGGGCCCGAAGTCCGTCATGGCACCGACGCCGAGGAAAATGAGCGGAGGCAGTATGAGCTGCTCCACGCCCTGATACGCGAAGTAGAAAAGGCCGCCCGGCGCGGTCAGTGTCGAGCCCGGCACATTGGCCACGATGCAGGAAAAGCCGATCCCCACCAGCAGAAATGGTTCGTATTTCTTGATGATGCCCAGATACAGCAGGACGCATCCGGCAACGATCATGACCAGATTTCCCAAAGTCAGATCCAAAAGTCCGGTCTGATGCAAAAGCTCACTCATCAAGGTCACAAATAACTGATCCACGATCTCAATCCTTTCTCTCCTTCACTTCTCCGAGCTTATTCAGCAGGGGAAAGAAATGGAGCACCACGCCGATGAAGGAAATAAATACAAAACTCAGCAAAAAATCGATGGCGGAAAGAAGCATTGCGCCGCCTAATGTATCCGGTAAAGCTGCCATTATCTCATCCCCTTGATTTCTTCATTGGCCTGACGAATCAGCAGCAGGCGTGTACGCTCTTCCGCCCTGTCCAAGACCGCCTGCTTGAGTACGATCGCTCTCTTGTGAAGGCCGTGACCGATTTCTCCCTGCTCATCCCACGCTTTGACCTCGAGCGTCACATCATGATCCGTCAAAGCGATGACCGACGCATGTACCGTCACCGTCATTCCGAGGCTGGTCGGTGCCGTATGCACAAAATTCACCGACAGCCCGATGCTTGCATAGTCATCGGGAAGATAGGGGTCGATCGCTTTGATGGATGCATCGATCGCCCAATGGATCAGTCTCGGTGTAGCTAACAAACTTTTGAAATCATTGTCGTAATTGTCAGACGCATCCGACTGCTGCACCACGCGACGTGCGATGGCATTCTGCCCTACCGCAATAAAATCATTTAAGTCAATCATGGGTATCCCTTTCTGTACCACATCACCCGTCGGGTAATGTATCTCTTTTTCTCATACTGCCCTATTCTCCGGTTCCATGGCTACCAGAAAGCAGGAAAGCGATCTGCAACGTTTCTTCACGTTTCGACTGTGATTATAGCCGCCAATTCATAGCCTGTATAATACTTTTCTATGCCTTATTCATAGCTTATAGTTTATATTATAACTTATCCGCTATACGCCAAGTACATTTTCGGCACAAGTCTTTTATCTATTTTCTTTTGGTGAAATCGAAGAAATTTTCATTTTTTACCCATAACATCCAGTACAACAATCCGACGCCCCTGATTTCCTATTCCTTTCAGGAATATATAAAGAAAAAACGGCTGGCGAAACGTTTTCGTTTCGCCAGCCGTTTGTGGCTTGTCATATAAGACCAATGACCCATCAGAGGTCACTATTCACGGATTTCCTCATTCGTAAAGCGATCTACGATGGTCGCGCAGGCTGCATCCCCGGTGATATTGACCGCTGTACGAAGCATATCAAAAATACGGTCAACACCGAAGAGGATCGGCAGCGCATCGATCGGGATACCGGCAGATACCAAAACAGCGACAACAAGAAGCGTCGGTCCCGGCACGCCTGCCTGTCCGACCGCGCCCAGTGTACTCGTCACGATGATCGCGATATACTGGCCCATCGTAAGCTCCATGCCATACATCTGCGCGATGAAAATGGCCGCCATCGCATAGTACGCCGCGTTGCCATTCATATTGATGGTCGCCCCCAGCGGCAGCGCGAAGGAAGTGGTTCCTTTAGACACATGCAGTTCTCTTTCCGTGACCGCCATATTGAGCGGAAGCGCTGCCATAGAGGATGCTGTGGAGAAAGCCAGTACCTGCACCTTCCACATCGCCTTGAAGAATTCCACATACCCCGTGCATTTAGAGAACAATGCGACAGAGCCGCCAATCATCACATAGGTGACCAGGAAAAGTACGCAGATATAAAGACCGATGAGGTAAATGATTTTCATGAGTACGTCATAGCCGAAGCTCCCCGTCGCGTCCGCCATCAGGCAGAAGACACCGACCGGCGCGAGCATCATGACCGCCATCATGATCTTGATACAGATTTTCGTACAGTTATCTACGATGCGGCTCATGAACTCTTTCTCTTCCGCCGGCAGCATCGCCAGTGCGAAGCCGACAAAGAGAGAGAAGGTGATGATCTGCAGGATATTGCCATCCGTCAGAGCTTTCACCGGATTCGCCGGTACGAAGCCGATGATCGTTTCCCAGAAACCAGGAAGCGCGCCCGCTTTGGAAAGATCGCCCACCTGCACAGCCGCCCCGCTGATCGCCGCCATGTCGATGCCGCTACCCGGACGGAAGAAAACGCTGAATGCCAATCCCAAAATCACGGCAACTGCTGTCGTCACGCCGTAATACAGGAATGTCACGATACCGACCTTGCCAGCGCCCTTGGATTTCCCCAGCGCCGCTGCCCCGCCGACCAGCGAGAAGAAGACCATCGGTACGACGATCATCTTGATGAGCTGCATGAAAAGGTCGCCAATCGGTGCCAGCATGTGTGCGCTCTTGCCCAGAAAGAGCCCGACGACTGCACCCAGTACCGTGGCTATGACGATCCACGTCCCAAGGTCTCTCAAAATACTTTTGCCACTTGTTTTCGCTTCCATAAAAACCCCCATTGGAACTTGGCGAAGATCCCTTCCATCGGATCTCACGCAATGAAATAGACAGGCGTATCAACAGCCTGTCATCTACTTTTGTTATTATATCATTCTTCTATGAGATATTCCATCTCAATCGGTATACTAATTATGCATGATGTACGGATAAACGTATGCAATTCAGGAATAAGCAGCGCCTAAGGGAGAGTGACTGGTGACTAGCCACTTGTTTCCTAATCCTTAATCACCAGCCACCAGAGCTCCGTCTATCCCCTACAAAAACAGCCCGCGCTTTCGCGCAGGCTCTTTCTTCATACGTGCAGTATGTCTTTCGCTTTTTGAATATCCTGATGGATCTGCGCCACCAGAAGGTCAGGCGAGGTGAATTTCATTTCTCCCCGGATGCGGCTGACCCATGCGAGCGAGAAGGATGCGCCGTAGATGGACTCGTCGAAGTCAAAGATGAACGTCTCGATCGTTTTCTTCGCATTGCCAAAGGTCGGATTGTTTCCGATATTCGTGATGGCAGGGAAGGTATCCCCCTTCACCAGCGCACGCGTCGCGTAGACGCCATCTGGCGGAAGGACACGGTCTTCAGAGACAGCCAGATTCGCCGTCGGAAATCCGAGTACGTCATGCCCGCGACGGAAGCCATGGACGATGTCACCCCGGATCGTGTAAGGATGTCCCAGAAAGCGCGCCGCCTGCTCCATCTCTCCCGCGAGGATGCACTGGCGGATGGCGGTGCTGGAAATCTTCTTCCCTGCGTTCTCTCGGAGTGAGACGATGCGGACGGTGACACGGCTTTCTTCAAAGAAGCGCACGAGGTCACCACTCTTCCCAAGACCGCCGTGGCCAAAGGAAAAATTTTCTCCCGTGACAAGGCCGACAAGGCCGGGAAGGCGAGCGAGCTCTCCCAGAAAATCTTCAGCGGATTTTGCGAGAAATGTCTCATCCGGCCGGATGCAGACGGCCAGCGCCATGCCCTGAGCGGCCAGTGCACCCATCTTCTCATCAATGGACTGCAAAAGCGGCACATGGATATCGGGCGCAAGCACTTTCATCGGATGCGGATAAAAAGTGAGAACACCCGGCTGCGCGCCCTTCTCTTTCGCAAGGCGCTTCACTTCGGAAAAGACCACCTGATGTCCCAGATGGCATCCGTCAAAGAAGCCGATGCCGAGGACGAAGGACTGGTCTTTGGGTAAATCGTGTAAAGTAGGTAGAATGGTCATGATGATGGTTTTAAGGGTTCAGGGTTCGGGGTTCGGGGTTAACCCCTCGGGCGTGGTGCCCTTTGATTCCGTTTGAAAGCTTCGCTTGAATGAGAAATTAGAAATGAGAAATGAGAAATGGTGGTGCGGCGCATAAAAACATGGAAGCGCCGCGGAGTTTTGATAGCGCTTCGCGCCGTCGTCATTTCGAGCGTAGCCGAGGGTCTTTATTGCAGAACGTTCATCGCCTGATGTGAGGCAGCACCAGGACATCGTTTTCCCTCGGCGCATACACGCTGATTCCCGCAGTGCAGTAAAGATCCCTCGGCTACGCTCGGGATGACGATGCCGGAGAATCCCAGTCATCAGTCACTAGTCACTAGTCACCAGTCACTAAAAGCCTAATTAAACACTTTCTTCGGATGGATGACGCCGCGCTCTACACTGGCAGTACCGAGGAAGCGTGAGCCGCAAAAGGCGGCGGCGACTTCCACAGGCTTTTCTCGTGTGCGAAGGCGTTTGCCCAAGAGAAAATCAGCGGCTTCTTTCTCATCGAGCGCCAGGAGCGGCAGAGCGGAAAGGAGCGGGCGAAGGTCAGTCATGAGCGCACCTTCCGGATCCGCTTCGATCTCTTCCAGTGTCTTGGCTTCGGCGATAGAGAAAGGCCCCATCTCGCTGCGCAGGAGGAAAGACATGGTGAGCGGACATCCGGCCGTTTTCCCCATGTCGCGGCCGAGCGCGCGGATGTAGGTGCCTGCCGAGCAGGTGACGGAGAGACGGAGGAGCGGCGGCTTTACCTCACGGAGGATCAGATCGTAAATGGTGACAGGACGGGCAGGAAGCTCGACGGCATTTCCTTCACGCGCCAGCTTGTAGGCGCGCTCGCCATTCACCTTGATGGCAGAGTAGGACGAGGGACGCTGGAGGATGTCTCCTTTGAAGGATTCCGCAGTGCTTTCCCAGATCGAAGGATCGGCAGGGATCTCCCCCGTCTCCACCACGGTCCCTGTCACGTCCTCGGTGTCAGTGGCAAGGCCCATCAGAAATTCCGCTTCATACGTTTTCCGATGGATCGGCGCGTACTCGATGAGGCGCGTCGCGCGCCCCAAAAAGACAGGGAGCACGCCCGCCGCCATGGGGTCAAGCGTCCCGCCGTGGCCGATCTTCTTCTGCCCATAGATGCGCCGCAGACGCGCTATCACGTCGAAGGACGTCATCCCCGCCGGCTTCAATACATTCAGTACGCCGTCCATCAGAGGTACTTCTCCGCGACAGCCATGAATTTCTTCTCCGCTTCTGTAAAGTCGCCTTCGATGGTACATCCGGCTGCCTTCCAGTGACCGCCGCCGCCAAATTCGCCGGCAAGCTCCGCGACATTGGCATAATTTTTGGAGCGCAGGGAGACGCGGGTCTCGCCCTCTTTGCGATACTTGAAGAGTGCCGCGATCTCACAGCCGCGGATGCAGCGCGGGATGGAGGCGTAATAGTCGGAATTTTCTCCATCGAGCGCCATGGCGTCTTGATCCATGTATGCGATGACGATCTTTCCATCTGCATAGGAGTGGACCGTCTTTGCCACCAGCTCGTAGCAGTGCATGGCTTCGATGGATTTCTCCTCGAGGTGGTTTGAAATGTAGGATGGGTCAGCCCCCATCGCGACGAGCTGGCTCGCCATCAGGAGCGTATGCGGCGAGGTGCAGCTGAATTTAAAGAAGCCGCTGTCCGTGCCGATGCCCATGTAAAGTGCATTGCAGGTGTCTTCGTCCATCTCGATGCCTTCATCGAAAAACATTTCCGCAAGCATTTCCGCTGTCGCCGCATAGCGATACTGCAGATAGAGGAGGTCGGTGAAGCGTTCATTCGTGCGATGATGGTCGATGGAGAGTGAGTCGATGTCCCGTGGGAAATCAAAATTTCCGCCGCGTTCCAGATTGGAAAGATCCGTGAAAACGATCGCATCGTAGTCCCTTCCTTCCGGGATCGATGTATGAACGAGCGCGGAAGCCTTCACGAGCGTGTACACCTTCGGTACAGGATCCGGAAGCAGCATGTCCGCCTCCTTCCCCATCGAGATAAGGACATTGTGCAGCGCACAGATAGAGCCGACATCATCTCCATCGGGATGTTCGTGACCGACCAGCAGGAAGCGCTTGTGGGATTTCAGAAAATCCATGGCCTCCTTCTTGCCGATCTCTTTGGCATGGTTCAGTGCAAGGCTCATTCTTCCACCTCGTCTTTGTGAATCTTTTTCAGAAGGCCGTCGATGTGCATGCCGTAGTCAAGAGAAGCGTCTTCGGCAAAGGAAATCTCCGGGGTGTAATAAATCTTGAGACGCTGCCCCAGTTCACGGCGCACGAAGCCGCGGCTCTTATTCAGCGCATCGAGCGATGCTTTCTTCTCTTCCGGTTTGCCGAAAAGGCTGACGTAAATGGTCGCTTCGCGCAGATCGCCTGTCACCTTGACTTCGGTCACCGTGACAAAGCCGATGCGCGGGTCTTTCAGATCATGAAGGAGCATCTGGCTCACTTCCTGTTTGATAAATTCCTGTACTTTGCGTACTCGTAATTCGGACATAGTAAGTACCTCGCTCTCTGGAAATACGATTCGAACATGGGTCGAGTGTAAGGGGTGGGGGTTCAGGGGTAGCCCGTGGACGGGTGCCCCTTGATTGTGGATGAAAGCTTTGCGCGAATGAGGAATTAGGAATGAGGAATTAGGAATGGTGGTGCGGCGCATAAAAATCAGAAGCGCCGCGGAATTTTGATAGTGCTTCGCGCTGTCGTCATCCCGAGCGTAGCCGAGGGATCTTTCTTGCACTGCGGTCAGTATCACATAAGCACCGGCAGAGAAACGACGCCTTGGTGCTACGTATTTCTGCTTTCAAACATCCTTCGTTTAGCAGTCTGCAAGAAAGATTTCTCGCTTCGCTCGAAATGACGATACGAGAGTCTGATGTCTCCTAGTCCCTAGTCACCCCAAAAACAAAATCGTTCGCCCTTATGAAATTGTAAAGGCGAACGATGTATACATTATTTCAGTTCAGCAGCTTCTTCTTTCAGTTCGAAGGATTCCAGCTGGTCTCCCTCTTTGACGTCACGATAGCTGTCGATGGCGATGCCGCATTCGAAGCCGGCAGCGACTTCCTTTACGTCATCCTTGAAGCGGCGCAGCGATGCGATCTTGCCTTCATGGATGACGATGCCGTCGCGGATCAGGCGCAGCTGGCAGTTGCTGGTGATCTTACCGTCCTGCACGTAGGAGCCGGCAACGATGACCTTCGGTGTGTGGATGACCTGACGGATCTCCGCATGGCCGAGGACCACTTCGCGGATGGTCGGCGAGAGCATGCCTGCCATCGCCGCCTTGACATCATCGATGCAGTCATAGATGACACGGTAGAGACGGACATCGACGCCGTCTTTTTCCGCCATGGCGCGTGCATTGGCATCCGGACGGACGTTAAAGCCGATGATGAGAGCATTCGATGCCGAAGCAAGCATGACATCGGATTCGTTGATCGCACCGACGGCAGAGTGAACGATGGAGATGCGGACCTCTTCGCTCTTGATGGCCTGCAGGGACTGTACGAGCGCTTCGACGGAGCCCTGGACATCCGCTTTGATGATGACGTCGAGTTCCTTCATTTCGCCTTCCTTGATCTTTTCGAAGATGTTGTCAAGGGTGACCTTCTGGACGCTTCTCTGTTCCTCTTCCTTCGCACGGGATGCGCGGATCTCAGCGATATTTCTGGCCTTCTTTTCATCCATGACGAAGAAGTGGTCACCGGCTTCCGGCACGCTGTCCATGCCGAGGATCTCGACCGGGACAGACGGTTCCGCACTCTTCATCTTGCGGCCGTTTTCATTGTTCATCGCGCGGACGCGGCCCCAGCTCTTGCCAGCCAGGATGCCGTCACCGATATGGAGGGTACCATTCTGGACAAGGACGCTCATGACCGGGCCTCTGCCTTTATCCAGCTGGGCTTCGACGACAACGCCGTATGCTTCGCGGTTCGGATTGGCCTTGAGCTCCTGCATTTCAGCAACGAGGAGGATGTTTTCCAAAAGATCATCGAGCCCGATCTTTTTCTTCGCGGAGATCGGTGTCATGATGACATCGCCGCCCCAGTCTTCGGCGAGCAGGCCTTCTTTGGCGAGCTCTTCCTTGATGCGATCCGGGTTGGCGCCTGGTTTATCGATCTTGTTGATCGCGACCATGATCGGTACACCGGCATTCTTCGCGTGATGGATCGCTTCGATGGTCTGCGGCATGACGCCGTCATCGGCTGCTACGATGAGGACAGCGATATCGGTCAGCTGCGCGCCGCGGGAGCGCATCGCGGTAAAGGCTTCATGGCCCGGGGTATCGAGGAAGGTGATCTTGTGATTTTTATAACGGATCTGGTATGCACCGATGCGCTGGGTGATGCCGCCGGCTTCGTGGAGCGCGACATTCGTCTGGCGAAGAGCATCGAGCAGGGTGGTCTTGCCATGGTCGACGTGGCCCATGATGGTGACGACAGCCGGTCTTGGCTTCAGGAAGCGCGGATCATCCTCTGCAGGGATATACTCGGTCGGATCCGCCGGAGCTTCTGCTTCGATCAGGGTGATGCCGAATTCTTCTGCCAGGATCTCGATGGTGTCGCGGTCCAGGTTCTGGTTGATGGTCGCCATGACGCCGTCCATCATGAGTGCTTTGATGATCTCGCTGACTTCACGTCCGAAAAGCTCAGCCAGCTCCTTGACGGTAACGCTCGGCGGCAGCTCGACTTCTGTCGGGTACGCAGCCACTTTCTTTTCATTCGTGTGTTTCTTCTTCTTGCTCTGGCTCAAAGAACGGGCCATGAGGGAACCGCCTTCCTTCTCTCTGCGGCTTCTTTCCCAGTCCTTCTTCGTCTTTTTCTTAGCCGGTTTTTCCGCTCTTCTGGTGACCGGCTTCTGCGCGGTCTCTTCTACCGGAGCCTTGGCAGCAGCTGCCGGGCGCTGCGGACGAGCCGGACGATCGGTCTTCGGACGGTCACCGTTTCTGTCATTCTTGAAGCGGTCATTTCTTCCATTGCCGCCGCTCTGTCCATTTCTTGCTCCCTGCGGGCGGTCGCCGGTGCGGCTGAAACGATCGTTTCTCTGACCGTCTCTTCCCTGAGAGCGGCTTCCCCCGTCACGACGTTCACCGTTTCTGTCATTTCTGCCTTCGCTTCTTCCATCGCGTCTCTGGCCGTCTCTTCTTCCGTCACGGCGCCCATCCTGACGGGATGTCTCTCTCGCCGGACGGGACGGGCGTTCTGCCGCTTTGATCGGCTCTGCCTTCGGCGCTTCCTTCTGCGGAGCTTCTGTTTTCGGAGCTGGTTTCTGAGCCGGTTTCGGAGCCTCTGCCGGCGCTGCTTCTTCCGTGGAATAGGAAGAGTAGGAGGACTGGCGGGCATTGCCCTTCTTGCCATTCGGCTGGCCTGCCTGATCAAAACGGACGGTACGCATCACCGGGCGCTTTGCCGCTTTCTTCTTTTCCGCAGCGACGTGACGCGCAAGGATGGACTTGCCATTGTCATCCACGCCGGAAAGACGGTTCGTCACATCGACATGACCGGCTTTCAAAATTTCAATGACCTCTTTATCTGTCTTGCCAAATTCCTTGGCAAGTTCATAAACTCTGTACTTCTTTTTCTGCATAAGCAGCCTCCCAAGTGTATGTCAATTTGATTCATGGTTTATTATCGCAGAAATGGGACTCCTATGCGGCGGCCGCTCTCTGGCGACAAGCGGCTCTAAGGCCCATTTCCATCTGCCCCTGGCAGCTATCTTTCAGCCAGCGCCTTGTCGATCTTTTCAGCGATCGCACGGCTGAAGCCTTTGTCTGTGATGAGCGCCGCTGTGCGCACCCCTTTGCCGAGGGCGCTGCCCAGCCTTTCCTTTTCTCCAAACAGTCTGTAGGAGATATGCGCTCTTTCTGCAGCATTTCTGTACTCATCCTTTGTTCTTGGGGAGCTGTCTTCCGTGATAATGAGAAGGGCCCCTTTCGGAGCTTTCACATTTTTCAGCCCTTCTGCCACCTGTTCATTTCCCGAAAGCAGACGACCTGCCTTCATACAAAGGCCAAGCATGCGGTATACCGGCTCATCCATTCTCGATCTGTTCCTTCAGCGCATCGTATACATCCTTGGATACCGGACGCTTCAGGGATTTTTCAAGACCATGGGACTCGTAGGCCTTGGTAAAGCACTCGATATCGTCACACACGTAGACGCCGCGGCCGGATTTCTTGCCCGTACGGTCGAGCTCGATGAGCCCCGTCGGCAGAGCCACGATACGGAGCAGCTCCTTCTTCGGCTTCAGCTCCTTGCAGCCTACGCACATGCGCATGGGGATCTTTTTTACTTTCATTCCTTAGCTTCCTCCCCCATATCGCTTTCGATATCTCCCAAAATGTCGTCATCGAGATCGGCACTGTCGGTCTCACCGAAGCCCTCCTCATTCGCCTGCGTTTCACTCTTGATATCGATCTTCCAGTTCGTCAGCTTGGCAGCCAGGCGGGCGTTCTGACCTGCTTTGCCGATGGCAAGCGACAGCTGGTAGTCCGGTACGATGACATAGGAGGATTTCTCTTCTTCCCATACGGAAACGGAAACGACCTTTGCCGGGGAGAGAGCATTGGCGATGTAGATCGCCGGATCTTCGTCCCAGCGGACGATATCGATCTTTTCATCATGCAGCTCGTTCACGATATTCTGTACACGCTGTCCCTTCGGCCCGACGCACGCACCGACCGGATCGACAGCCGGATCCATCGCATATACGGCGATCTTGGAGCGGGAGCCCGCTTCACGGACGACACTCTTGATCTCCACGGTGCCGCTGTAAATTTCCGGTACCTCCAGCTCGAAAAGTCTCTTCAAGAGTCCCGGATGGGTCCTCGAGAGGATGATCTCCGGTCCCTTCGTGGTCTTTCTGACTTCGAGGACATAGCACTTGATCTTATCGTTCGGCTGGAATTCCTCGCCTTCGATCTGTTCTGCGAAAGGCAGGATCCCTTCCACGCGGCCGAGATCGACAAAAATGGTGCGGGATTCATTCCATTTCACTACGCCGGTGATCACATCGCCTTCACGACCGGAGAATTCGTCATAAATGGAGCCTCTCTCGGCTTCACGCAGCTTCTGGATCATGACCTGCTTAGCGGCCTGCGCTGCGACACGGCCGAAATTCTTCGGTGTCACATCGATGCGGAGCATGTCGCCCGCTTCATAGCTGCGGTCGATCTTCTTTGCCTCTTCCACCGTGATCTCATTGATCGCATTTTCAGAGTCTTCATGGATTTCGTCCACGACGGTCTTCTCTTCATAAATTTTATATTCCCCGGTTTCACGGTTGAGAGAAACCGAAGCCTTGGCATTGCTGCCGCTTTCCTTTTTATAAGCGGTCAGAAGCACCATTTCCAGTGCATCAAATACCATATTTCTGTCAACCTTTTTGATCTTGACCAGGGCTTCTACTGCTTCCAATAATACCTTGCCGTCCACGATGAACTATTCCTCCTCGATTAAAACGAAAAATGAAGTCTTACCTGTGAAATTTTATCTCTATGCAATGCGATTTCCTTACCGCCATCGAGCGTCAGCGCCAGATCACCCTCCTCGGTGAGCCCTTCCAGATGCGCGGTGAACGCTTTGCCGCCGCCTGCCTCTTCGAGCGGAGCAAACAGTTTCACGTCCACATCGCTTCCCGCATAGCGGCGGAAATCCTTATCCTTCTTCAATACACGATCGAGCCCCGGAGAAGAGACCTCCAGCATGTAGTTATCCGGGATGATATCCTTCTCATCCAGGATCTCGCCGGCCTTCTCACTGATGCTCTGGCAGTCTGCGAGATCCACGCCGCCTTCCTTATCAATGAAAATGCGAAGGATCCAATTCCTTTCACGGACATACTCGACATCGACAAGTTCGATGCCGTCCGCATCCAGGATCGGTTCCAGCAAAGCTTCTACGGCTTCTTCGATTGCTTTATGTGCCATGATAAGCCTCCTTGCCTATTTGCAAACAGCGGGCAGTGAACCGGTTGCATGGGCTCTACAGATTTCATACGCTGCACATAGACCCGATCCCCAATCCCTGCCAACTTATTCCATATTCCATATATAAGAAAAAGTGAGCCGCAGCTCACTCACCAGGAAATTCTATACACATAACTTGCGATACTATTATACCATACGTTGTAAAGGGAAAGCAATAAAAAAGGTTCAGGGTTAGCCCAAGGAGCTAACCCTGAACCTTGAAGTTTGAAAGCAGGGATTGGGTTTGAGATTGGTACCGCTTCCCACGTATCGTCATCCCGAGCGAAGTCGAGGGATCTTTCTTGTACAACGGTAAGAAGTCAGTGCGAGATAACAGAAAGATGCAGAACAAAAACGTCGTTGATGAAATGGTGCATACATGCTGATTCCCATACTGCAATAGAGATCTCTCGGCTACGCTCGAGATGACAACGGCGCGCAGCGCTATCAAAATTCTGCGGCGCTTCATTATTTTTTGCGCCGCACCTTCATTTCGCATTTCTCATTTCTAATTTCTCATTCAATCAAGGGGTGAGCTGCCCCACGGGCGAGCCCTGAACCCATCAACCTGAACCTTGAACCCTCTAATCCTCGATCACCGGATGCTCATAGAGCTCCTTCAGATCCTTCACCAGGTGCTTCTCGATCGCCGCCTCAAGGGCTTCTATGGATTTGGCATCGTACTGATGAATGATGCCCGGGATGCCCCTGGCGCGAAGCTCGCCGTAGTATTCATCGCGATACATGTTATAGAAGAAAAGGATCCCTGTATCCTTTTCTTCACACTCATAGGCAGCGATGATGTAGGAGCCGTTCAGCCCAAGGAGCGGCATTTTCGGCGCAATGACGCGCACATAGTGCCCGAGCTTCTCCGGCAGCAGCTCTTCATAGTCCCAGACCATGAAGCCCTTGCCCTCGACCAGAATGGAGACCTTCTCGCGATGGATGAGCTCCTTCTCGATCGCCTCCGGTGTCAGCAGCTTCACGAGGCGTTTAAATTCCTCAAGATCGCCCGTGATGCATTCGATCTCCGTCAGCGTGATCATGTGCAGATCCATCTTCACCATGTAATCCGCCGTTTCCTCATCGTATAAGACGCGGATCTTCCAGCCATTCGACTTGTGAAACCAGCCGAAGGCATAATAAATGCGGTCGTGCTGCTCATCAATGATGCGAAGCTCATAGTCGCCGATGACCGGGGGAAGATCCTTCTCCTCGTACCAGGCAAGCAGCTTCTCGCGGCGCTCCGCACGCGCCTTCTTTGTTTTTTCATCCACGTCAGCCATGGTGACTCCTTTCTACATGAAATGAACGGAACGGGGAGCCGTCAGATGTCAGACCTCTGCCATCGCTCACTTCTCCGCCAGTTCTGCCTCAAGCCTGTCTCTGGATGCGGTGACGGACTTCACAAATTCCCGTGTTTCCGGGAAAGGGATCTGGTTCATATCAGAGAAGCCTTCCTTCCAGCCATAGTCCTTCATCCACTGGTCCACATTGCCGCGGCCCGCATTGTATGCGGCCAGCGCAAGGACTTCATTGTTGTGATACTCCTTCAACAGGTAATTGATATACCAGGCGCCCAGCGGAATATTTTCCTCGGGACGCTCCAGACGGTTCGCCGGAAGGCCGCTTTCCTCGGAGATCCACTCTGCGGTATCCGGCATGAGCTGCATCATGCCAATCGCGCCCACATGGGATACCGCCTTTTTATCGAATTTACTCTCCGTCAGGATGACGGCTTCTAAAAGAGCTGGCGAGATCTCCTCCTTCTTCGCGCTCTCTGAAATGAGGAGAGATATCTCCCGCGAGGGACGCATGAAGGAAATGTCCGAAAGGATGTAGACCGCAAGACCGCACAGAATGGCCAGAAGAAGGGTGAAGAGCATGGCCCCCGTATTTCCCTGATGTCTGTGGACTTCTCTCTTTTTCCGTTTCAAAGCGGTTCTCATGGATTCAGCTCCTTTCAGGCAAAAATGATGTGGGGTTCAGGGTTCAGGGTTCAGGGTTCAGGGTTGTGGTGGCGGCTTCGCCGCGAATATATATGGGGCGATGCCCGAAGGCTGACTTCTCCCTCCTTCCAGAGGAAGGGGCGAGAGGATGGTCTGGGCGATGCCCGAAGTTTGAAACTGGCTGTTTTCTCGTATCGCAAACCCAATCCCTAGCTACTAATCCCCAGCCACTAATTTCTAGTCACCAGTCCCTAACTCCCCTCATCCGTTCCTTCGCCTTCGCGAGGGCTTCTCTCACCTGGCGGCGGGTGTCTTCGACGGAGCGGCTGTTATCGATGATGACATCCGCATAGTTCAGCTTATTGTCCGTCGGCATCTGCTTATGGATGCGGTCAAGGACCTGCTCTCTGGTGAAGCCGTCGCGGAGCGTGACACGCTCGATCTGCATTTCCAACGGTACCTTGACGATCCAGACCTCTTCCACACGCAGCTGCCAGGAGATCTCCAAGAGGAGCGGCATGTCGAGTACAACAAGGTCATGGCCTTCCTCCTGGGCCTTCAGAAGCTCTTCCTGCGTGCGATGCCAGATGAAGGGATGGATGATGGCATTCAGCTGCTGGCGTTTCTCTTCCTTCGTGAAAACGATCTCGGCCGTTTTCAGCCGATCGAGCGTCCCGTCCTTATTGAAAATGGCCTCGCCAAAGGCGCGCCGGATGTCTTCCATGGCCGCACTGCCCGGTCGCACTGCCTCGCGCGCGAGCATGTCCCCATCGATGATGGGGATCCCCAGCTCCTTTAAGTAGGAGGAGACTGTGCTTTTCCCGCAGCCTACGCCGCCGGATAATCCGATACGATACATAATGAGATAACTTCCTTTGAATGATAATGAGAAAAGTGGTAAGGGTTCAAGGTTCAAGGTTCAAGGTTCAGGGTTCAGAGTTCAAAGTTCAGAGTTCAGGGTTCAGGGTTCAGGGTTCAGGGTTCAGGGTTAGCCCGTGGGGCGGGGCGTCCTTTGATTATGTTTGAAAGCTTCATTTGAATTAGAAATGAGAAATGCAAAATGGTGGTACGGCGCATAAAAATCAGAAGCGCTGCGAAGGTTTGAAATTAGCGGTTTTCTCGTATCGCAAACCTAATCCCTAGCCACGAATCCCTAACCCCTAGTCACCAGCCTCTCCGCTCACTTCGTCTCCGCCCAGTTCTTCCCCGCATTGACGTCAGCGAGGAGCGGGACTTTGAGCGTGACAACGGATTCCATCGTTTCTTTTAAAAGAGCAGCGATCTCCTCTTTTTCCTCCGCCACCACCTCTGCGACCAATTCATCATGGACCTGCAGAAGGACGCGGCTCTTATAGTGGCCCTTCCTCAGCTTGTCATAGACGGCGATCATGGCCATCTTCATGATATCTGCAGCCGTGCCCTGGATCGGTGTATTCATCGCCATGCGTTCTGCGAGTGAACGGCGCATGAAATTCTTGCTGCGGATGTCCGGAAGCTCGCGATAGCGACCAAAAAGCGTGACGGCACGTCCCGTCTCCCTGGCCTCTTCGATCATACGCTGCATGAAGTCATGGATCTTCGGGTAGCGGGCATTGTACCTGTCGATATAGTCCTGCGCCTGCTTGGGCGTGATGCCGAGCTGCTTGGACAGCCCAAATCCGCTGATGCCGTAAATGATGCCGAAATTGACGGCTTTCGCATGGCTTCGCTGCTCGTCGGTGACTTCTTCGAAGGGGATGCCCAGCACTTCGGCCGCGGTGCGGCGGTGGATGTCCTCATGGTTCGCAAAGGCCGCGATCAGGCTCTCATCACCGCACATATGCGCAAGAATACGGAGCTCGACCTGCGAATAGTCCGAAGAGATGAAGCAGTCATAGCCCTCGCCCGGTACAAAAAGGGAGCGTATCTTCTTTCCTTCCTCCGTGCGGACAGGGATGTTCTGCAGGTTCGGATCCGAGCTTGAAAGACGGCCCGTAGCCGTCACCGTCTGGTTGAAGGAGCCATGAATGCGGCCCGTTTCCTTACGGATGAGCTTCGGCAGCGCTTCGAGGTAGGTGGAGATCAGCTTCGAGAGCGTGCGGTAGCGAAGGATCTTTCCTACAAAGGGATAGCTGACCGCCAGATTTTCCAGCACGTCCGCAGCGGTCGAGTAGCCCGTTTTCGTCTTCTTGCCCGCCGGCATCCCCAGCTTCTCGAAAAGGATATGTCCGAGCTGTTTGGGCGAATTGATATTGAACGGTTCCCCTGCCTCGTTGTAGATATCCTTCACGAGGAGGCGCAGCTCACCCTCCATGTCCGCCTTGACCTCCTGCCAGCGCTGCTGGTCTGTCGCGATGCCGGCCTTCTCCATCGCGGAAAGCACCTTGACGAGCGGCTCTTCCACGTCCGTGAAAAGTGTCATCACTCCATTTTCCTCGAGCTTGCGGCAGCACGGCCCATAGATCTTCGACAGGAAATCTCCGATGAGACTGCCCTTGTCTGCGAAATCTTCCATCTCATCCGCAAAGACTTCGGGCACTTCATAGAGCCCTGCCATGTACGATAAGGGGTACGTCACGCGCGCGGGATCCAGCAGGTAGGAGGCGAGCTGTACATCAAAGAACGGCAGAGAATCGGCCGGGAAGTCGGACTCCTGAAGGGCTTTCGCATCGACTGTCACCACGGCTTTCGCTTTCGCGAGGGCTTCTGCGAGCTTCTCATACTGTGCCGGCCCCGCCGTGTACGCATGTCCCTCACACGCAACGACCGCAGACCTTGCCGTGAAGAAAGGCGCGATCCCATAGCGATCGATCACCAGAGCTGCGACCTTTCCTTCAAACGTTTCGCCCTGCCAGGGGAGCGCCTTCACAAGCTCTCTCTGGCTCTTCTCTTTCTTCGCTTCCGCCAGTGCCTGAAAACGCGGCAGGCTGGCAAACTGCTCAAGAAGATTGATCCCGAGCTTCTGGAAAAGGACACGCATCTCCTCAAAATGAACCGGCTGATGCATGTCTTCCAGAGACGTCTCCATCGGCACGTCGCGCTTGATGGTCGCCAGGTCATAGGAAAGATAGGCCAGCTCTTTATTTGCGGTGAGCTTCTTCCCCTGCGCGCCTTTGATTTCGCCGACATGGGCATACAGATTATCCAGATTGTCATACTGCGTGATGAGTTTCAAAGCCGTCTTCTCGCCGATCCCCGGCACGCCCGGGATGTTGTCTGCGGTATCCCCCATGAGCGCCTTCATGTCGATCACCTGACGCGGCTCTATGTGGTACTTTTCAAAAACCGCTTCCGGCGTCATGGCCGCCATATTCGTGATGCCCTTCTGTGTGAGGAAGACCGTCGTCCGGCTGCTTGAGAGCTGCAGCGCATCGCGGTCGCCCGTCACGATATTGACCGGCATTTCCTTTTCATAGCGAAGAGAGAGCGTCCCTAAGATGTCATCTCCCTCGTAGCCGTCAAGACTGTACACCGCGACACCCATCACCTGCATCACGTCGCGGATGAGGTCAAACTGCGGCACGAGTTCATCCGGTGCCGGCTTTCTCGTAGCCTTGTATCCCTCGTACATCTCCGTGCGGAAGGTGTGTCGATCCTTGTCGAAGGTCACTGCCATATATTCCGGGTCCAGATCGCGATAGAGACCGAGCAGCATCCGCAGAAATCCATAGACCGCATTCGTCGGGATCCCATCCGGCGATGTCATAGTGGGCGGCAGCGCATAGAACGCGCGGTATAAAAGGCTGCTGCCATCAATGATGACCAATTTCTTTTCCATAGTAAACTCCATGAGGGTACGCACTCGCGTGCCAATCAATGCCAAAGCCCCATGCCGATGGGCAACAGGTTCAAAGGGTTATAAGCTTTGAAGGATGGTGCATCGCACGAATGACATCGCGGCACTGATCCCCAATGCGTCATCCGCCGCCTTGTAAAAGGGGCAGACATCGTAGTATATATTATATCATAATCGCGCCGGGCAAACAGGCTTCCCATGGTGAGCGGGTACACATTCTTCGCCTCGCAGCGAATGAAAAAGATCTCCACCTTGCTTAGAATACCGATACAAAAATACCTGCTGCAGGGCGGCGCAAGACCCGCCGCCAGAGAAAGCAGCCACACGCTCCATTCCGGCAAGCGCAATAAAAAAGCCCATCCAATGGATGAGCTTTTTCTCATTTTAGTGGTGCGGTCGGAGAGATTTGAACTCTCACGGATTACTCCACTACCGCCTGAAGATAGCGCGTCTGCCAGTTCCGCCACGACCGCATATAAAATTGAATTGAGGGAATCAAGTAGAAAAAAGAGTGGTGCGGCTGGTGAGACTTGAACTCACACGATCGAAAGATCACTACCCCCTCAAAGTAGCGCGTCTGCCATTCCGCCACAGCCGCAGGAATGGTGCCTCAGAACGGAATCGAACCGTTGACACAAGGATTTTCAGTCCTTTGCTCTACCAACTGAGCTACCGAGGCAAATAAAAGTGGCGACCCGGATCAGATTTGAACTGACGATCTCCGCCGTGACAGGGCGGCATGTTAGACCACTACACCACCGGGCCTTTTGGTGGGCGATAACAGGATCGAACTGCTGACATTCTGCTTGTAAGGCAGACGCTCTCCCAGCTGAGCTAATCGCCCACATTGGTGACCTGTGGGGGATTCGAACCCCCGAACCCGCCGTGAAAGGGCGGTGTCTTAACCGCTTGACGAACAGGCCACATATGGTGATCCACCCGCGACTCGAACGCGGGACACCTTGATTAAAAGTCAAGTGCTCTACCGACTGAGCTAGTGGATCATTTGGCAGGGGTAGTAGGATTCGAACCTACGCATGACGGAGTCAGAGTCCGTTGCCTTACCGCTTGGCGATACCCCTATTGGCTCCTGAAGCAGGGTTCGAACCTGCGACATCGTGATTAACAGTCACGCGCTCTACCGGCTGAGCTATTCAGGAATCTATAGAAACATCTTACGATGCAACTAACTATGGAGCGGAAAACGGGACTCGAACCCGCGACCCCAACCTTGGCAAGGTTGTGCTCTACCACTGAGCTACTTCCGCATTTGATTAACAGCGATATTATTATATCACAGTTTTGTCTTTTGTCAAGTCTCATTTTTTCGAACTCAATCGATGTGAGTCTTGACATTTCAGCGACGGTTGATATTGTATCATATCGTTCCGCTTGTGTCAACAGGAAATTTTCATTCAGTCAAGAAGTTCATTTCGCTGTCAGCACTCTCGCTGTGCGACGAAGGTTATTATATACGATGTGGATGTCTTTTGCAAGGGGTTTTTGAATTTTTTTTGAAGGCAGGAGCCTGGGGTGAGCCCTGGGACGTGCTGGCCCTTGATTGGGGATGAAAGAGGGGGCGCGGGTTCTACAGGTTCAGAGGGTTCAGAGGGGGGAGTGCGGCGCATAAAAATAAGGAGGCGCCGCGAATATGTATGGGGCGATGCCCGAAAGTAGTATTCAAATTAGCAGTCACTCGGGACTCCTAATCCCTAGCTACTAATCCCTAGTCACCAGTCACTCGCGGCTCCTCATTCCGGGAGCGCTTTCAATCCGGCTCAAAGAGCCAGACCCCAATCAAAAAGGAACCGCTTTCGCGGTTCTTTAGATCTCTCACATCAGATCCCCTGCCATGCCGAAGACCTTGAGATGACGGCTGAAGATGGAGTCGCCGCGGTCCTGGAAGTAGCCCAGATACTCGGCCACGGTGCTGTCACCGGTCGGCTTCTCGGCGCTGGCGCTGCCGTAGGCTGTCTTGTCTGCCAGGAAGCGTCCGTCCATGGGCATGAATTTAGCCGCGAGTCCTTCGAGCATCGCCGCAGCGAAGGGATGGATATCCTCGGCGTCGATGGGCTTTCCCACCGTGGAGCCGGCATCGGTCAGGATGTGAAGGGTCGCTCTCGCGTGTTCCGATTTCCCTTCTTTTAAAGAAAACGGTACGACGAAGAGGCTCTCCACTTCCAGATAGTCGAGGCAGGCCAGAAAGAGGTAGAGCGAGATCAGATTCTCTTCACTGACGCCGATGCGGCGCAGGTCGATGATATTGCCTGCGATCTCATCGATGGCATCCGATGCGCCGCTGGTCAAAGCAGAGAAGACCTTCCAGCCGGTGTCTTCCCAGTCCGGAGCGCCTTTCTCACAGATGTCCCGCCACATCTTGAAAATATCCCGTTCTTTCAAGAGCATCGGCTTTTCGCCTGCCTCCGGGATATGGAAGTAGTGGGCGGAAATCTGTGCTTTCGGATTCGGCTTTTCGATGAATTCACAGGAAAGGCCGGCATCTTTCAGTTTCGATGTCAGATAGACCGGCGGCACACCCATATCGATGAGCCCGCCGATCATCATATCTGCGGTGAGTTTCCCATAACAGCGTACAAAAAGCGCTTTCATCACTTCACGTCCTCTCTTTGACGACCCTTGCCCGGACCATCTTCTGCGACGGCAACGTCAGCACTGCCAAAGGTTTTCATCTGGTTCAGCATATCGATCGCTGCGTCCAGAAGTGAGAGCCCGAGGGCTGAGCCGTAGCCTTCCGCTTCTGTGAAATCATAGTGCAGGAATGACTTCATGCCCATCTTCTGCATCTGCATCTGATGAACCGGTTCTTCATAATAGACAGATGGGAAAATATAGTTTTTAATTTCAGGATACACAGCCTGTGCCGCAAGCACGGCAGCACCTGTGACAGCATTATCAAAGACAACCATGATACCGCGGCGCGCCGCTTCTACGGTAAGGCCGAAGAGGGCTGCGATCTCTGCCGAGCCGACCATGGCGAGCGCACCGACGGGATCCTTTGCGAAGTCACCGACATCGGAAAGTTGGATAGAGAAGCCGCTTCTTGCCGATGCCTTCTTGAGATCCTCCTTCATGACGGCGGTCGTCACCGCGAGTGCCGACAGCATGGAGCGCTCTCCGATATTGCCGAGGCCGACGGCCTGGATGCCCTCTCCCGCGAGGGCTTTCCCGACCGACATGCCCAGAGAGATCGCCGCCGCGACGACATCATCATCCATGGCGGGATGCCCCTGATGCGTACCATGGATCACCTTCTTTGCCAATATGCCTTCGATATCGGAGGTATCCTTTTCAAGACCGACATCGACAAGGTAGACCGGCATCTCCATCTGCCGCGCGAGGACATTCACCGGTCCCGCGCCCTGCGCGACCAGCTTCATCTCTGCGTGCGAGAGCTGCCCTTTCGTCTTGTTCTCGCCATCGACGGCCGTATCCCCGCCGAAAATGACGACCGCCTTATTGAGATATGTCGGCTTCACTTCGCCTAAAATGCCGGCCATACGGACAGCCATATCCTCCAGCTTTCCCAGTGAATGGATCGGCTTGATGAGATTATCCACATAGAGCTGGCAAGCCTCCATGATCTCCTGATTCAGTTTCGGGATCTCGCTCATGCTTCCACCCCCGCTTCTTCTTTGGTGACACATTCCCGATAGACGGAGATCGCCATATCCAGCATTTTCTTCTGAATGCCCGCCCCGATGGATTCACCCAGACGGAAATCCAGATCAATATATTCGGAAAGTCCCAGCGCAGCCAGCGACTTTTTATGCGCCTGCTCGAGCGACAGGTGCGAAGCCATGAGGTAATCCGTCACCTGCGGCGCGAGTGCCTTCGCGATGAAAGCGCTCGCCGTCGTATTGAACCCATCGATGATGGTCATCGCATGATTGGCGGCCGCCCCCAGGATGACACCCGTGAGGCACCCGAATTCAAATCCGCCGACCTTGGAAAGCACATCGAGGCCGTCCTTGGGGTCCGGATGGTTCACATCCATGGCCTTCTGCACGACCTCCACCTTGTGAATGAGGCGCTCGTCAGAAATATTCGTCCCGCGCCCCGTGACTTCGATGGCATTCCAGTGATTGAAGGTCCCCAGGATGCAGGCAGATGAGGTGGTATTGGAAATCCCCATTTCCCCGATCGAAAAGACTTTGTATCCCTTTCTTACATTTTCTTCTGCGATTTCGATGCCGATCTCGATGGAACGGATCGCCTGCTCACGCGTCATCGCCGGTTCTTCTGCGATGTTCTTCGTCCCCCATGCGATCTTGCGATCCAAAAGTCCCGGGACTCCTGTCATATCATGATGGATGCCCACATCGACCACCACCATATCCATGCCCGCATAGTACGCCATCGCATTGCAGGAGGCGCCCTTCGCGACCACATAGGCCTTCGTCATGCCGACCGTCGTCTCCTGCGGGTAGGCAGACACGCCCTCTTTGTATACCCCGTGGTCGCTGCATGCGATCACCATACACCCTTTCGGGACATCCGGCATGGCATCGCCGGTGACACCGATGTAGCGCGTCACCATATCCTCCATCTTGCCAAGGTTTCCCATACCGAGGTATAGATCATGCCAGCGCTTCCCGGCCTCTTCCATGGCTTCCTGGCTGAGCGGCTGGATCCGATCCAGCGTATCGTCTAATAAGCCCATGTTTCCTCCTAATTCTATATTAATTATTGTATCATATATGCCAATCTTTGGGTATGATAGATTCTCTTTCATTATAACATGAATGAATAGGTCTCAAGGGGCTCTATGGGCTCGTGCAACCCGAAGTACCAAGGAAACGCAGCCATTCCCTGCGCGTGCTATAATATTCACAGAAACACAAATTAAGGAAACACTGATTAAGGAAACGCTGATTAAATCGCAGGTCAGATTTCATAAGAATTTTTATGCACTGCTTCGTCATTATTCTCCTTAAATAGCTCGCTATTCGCGTCGAATAATTCCTTGCATTCATTTCATGAAAGGCTCTCCCATGTCACTCCTGAAAAAATTCCTCATCGCCCTTCTCATCCTCCTCGCTGCAGCCGGTGGCTGGTACTTCCTGTACTGGCAGAACACGCCCGCCTTTGCTGCGGGAGAAATCCAGCAGGCCGTGCAGAAGAAGGACTGGGATCTCTTCTGCAAACGCGTCGATGTCGCCAAAGTCTACAGCTATGCCTTAGACGACATGCTCGCCGAGCTCAAGGCCGACGGCCTCCCCGAACACGCCATCGCCGCCTCCCTCGTGAAAAGCATCAAGAAGGAAGTCGTGAAAGAACTCATCCGACAGACAGAAATCAAATTCAAGGACAGCGCCCCTGCCTCCAAGTCCCTCCTGGATAAGCCTGTCAAGACTCTCACTGCCTACGCCGGCTCTTCCGCCCTCTCTCTCACCGACATCTTCAAGATTGAAGAGAAGGACGGCAAAGCCATCGCCTATGTGCAGCTGGAAGACAAGGACCTTTCCCGCGACTTCATCTGGCAGGTGCAGCTGGAAAAAGACGTAAACGGCCTTTGGACCGCGACACGCATCCTGAATTTTACCGACTATCTGAAAGAAAGGATGGACGGGTGACTAGTGACTGGGGACTAGTAGCTAGGGACTAGGGTTTATGGTTTAGGGTTTGCATCAATCTCCTCAACTGAGAAGCCCCTTGAAGAAGGGGCACGCCGAAGACGCAGGATAGAGTGCCTGGCAGAGGCGCAACTCACCGAAACGTTTTCATACTATTCGCACTAAGCGTCTTCCCCGTATCGTCATTCCGAGCGAAGCCGAGGAATCTTTTTCGTTCGCGGTGAAACGGTTCCTGTGCGCGAAACCGGAAACGGGAAGCCTGTCATCCTCCATACTCCGCGGCGCTACCTATTATGATACACCGCACCAAAACCCTGAACCCGCCAACCTGAACCCTGAACCCATCAAGTAAAAAACGCTCAGCCGATTCGGCTGAGCGTTTCCCTTATACGATCTGGAAGAGGAAGAATTTCAAATAATAGGTCTCCGGCACCGTCATAAGGATCGGATGATCGGGAGCCTGCTGGCGGAACTCAATCTGGCGAAGCGTGACACCGGCATCGCGCGCTGCTTCCTTCACCATCTTCACGAAAAGCTCCTCGCCCATAAAATGCGAGCAGGAGCAGGTCGCCAGATATCCGCCGCGCGGCAGGATCTTCATCGCACGGTAATTGATTTCCTTGTAGCCGCGGAAGGCTTCATGGACCGTCTTGCCAGACTTCGTAAAAGCGGGCGGGTCAAGGACGATGTAATCATAGCTATGATCCTTTTTCTTGTCGAGCTCGGTCAGAAAATCGAAGACATCCGCCTCGACGGCTTCGACGGCAAGGCCATTCTGCTTCGCATTGTGCGCCGTCATTTCGACGGCTTCTTTGGAAATATCGAGCGCCGTCACGCTCGCCGCGCCGCCCTTGGCGATATTCAGTGCGAAAGCCCCCGTGTGCGTGAAGCAGTCGAGGACATGGCGACCCTTGCCGATCTGCGCCGCCGCGAGACGATTGAATTTCTGGTCGAGGAAGAAACCCGTCTTCTGCCCGTTCTCTACATCGACCGTATAGCGGATGCCGTTCTCCACGATATCCACCCGTGTCTTCTCTGCCGCCGGATCCAGCAGCGGGGAACGATAGAAGCCCTTGTACTGCTGCATCCCCTCCAGCTCACGGATCTTGACATCATTTCTTTCATAGACGCAGGAGACCGCGAGCTGTCGCTCCCGCAGCACCTCGATGAGGCCGTCCAAGAATTCCTTCTTATGCCGCTCCATCCCCAGTGAGAGCACCTGCACGGAAAGCACATCGCCGAAGCGATCCACCGTAAGTCCCGGCAGCTGGTCCGCTTCCCCGAAAACCAAGCGGCAGCAGTCATAGTCTTCCTTTCGCATCACCTGCAGGCGGTAATCCACCGCATACGCTGCGCGGCGCTTCCAGAAGGCTGCGTTGAAGGTATCATTCGCATTCGTCGAAAAAATACGGACGGTGATCTTCGAGTGCGGATTGTAGAAACCGCTTCCCACGAATTTCCCCTTCTTCGACTCCACACGCACGATATCACCGGCTTCGATGCCTTCGTCCGCGTGCTCGATCTCCGTCCCGTAGATCCACGGGTGTCCCCCCTTCGCCGCCAGCTCGGCGCGCTTACTGATGATGACTTTCTTCAGATGTTCCATAGTCTTCTCCATTTCTGTAACTTTTCTTTTGATTGTAGCATAAGGGTGGGAACAGGTTCAACGGTCTCTATGGACGATGCAGGTATCTCACGCTGCTGTCCTTGGAAAAGCCACCATCCTTTCTTATTTTCGCCCCATCCCGCACGCAAAAAGATCCCCGCCATCGGTCCAATCGATGGTGGGGATCTTTCATTTCTTATCTTTCAGATGCGATGCGAAATTACATCATTCCGCCCATACCGCCCTGCGGCATCGGAGGCATAGCCGTTTTTTCTTCCGGCAGTTCACCGACGATAGCTTCGGTGGTGAGGACCAGAGCTGCGATGGAAGCTGCATTCTGCAGTGCGCTTCTGGTGACCTTTGCCGGATCGACGATGCCGGATTTCAGCATATCTTCGTACTTGTCTTCTGCTGCATTGTAGCCGATGCCCTGGCCAGCTTCTTTGACCTTTTCAGCTACGATAGCACCTTCGAGGCCGGCATTGTCAGCGATCTGACGGACCGGAGCTTCGATGGCATGACGGACGAGGTTCACACCGGTCTTGACATCGCCTTCTGCTTCGATGGTATCCAGTTTATCCTGGATATCGAGCAGGGTGGTGCCGCCGCCAGCGACGATACCTTCTTCGACAGCTGCGCGGGTCGCATTCAGAGCATCTTCGATGCGGAGTCTCTTATCCTTCATTTCTACTTCGGTAGCAGCACCGACTTCGATGACAGCAATGCCGCCGGACATCTTTGCCAGACGTTCCTGCAGTTTGTCTTTGTCGAACTGGGAAGTCGCTTCTTTGTACTGTTCACGGATCTGAGCCACTCTGGCTGCGATCTGGTCTTTATCACCTGCGCCGCCGACGATGGTGGTGTTGTCTTTGGTGATGCGGATCTGGTGAGCGGTGCCGAGATCATCTAAGGTAGCGCTGTTCAGGGTGCGTCCCATTTCTTCAGAGATCACGGTGCCGCCGGTCAGGATAGCGATATCCTGCAGCATAGCTTTTCTGCGGTCGCCGAATCCCGGTGCTTTGACAGCTGCACATTTCAGTGTGCCGCGGAGTCTGTTCACTACGAGAGTAGCCAGTGCTTCGCCCTCGACATCTTCAGCGATGATGACGAGTTCCTTGCCGCTTCTAGCCACCTGTTCGAGGAGCTGGAGCATATCCTGGAGCATATTGATCTTCTTGTCGGTGATAAGGATCAGCGGATTGTCGATGACACATTCCATTTTGTCCGGATCGGTGACCATGTATGGGGAAAGGTAGCCGCGGTCGAACTGCATGCCTTCTACGACCTTCAGGCTGGTGCCCATGGTCTTGGAGTCTTCGACAGTGATGACGCCGTCATTGCCGACCTTTTCCATCGCATCAGCGATGAGACCGCCGATGGTCTTATCGGCAGAGGAGATGGAAGCGACCTGTGCGATCGCTTCTTTGGTCTGTACCGGTACAGCTTTTTTCTTGATCTCTTCGACAAGGACCTTGACGGCTTCTTCGATGCCCTTCTTCAGGACCATCGGGTTTGCGCCGGCAGCTACGTTTCTCATGCCTTCATGGATCATGGACTGTGCAAGAAGGGTAGCGGTGGTGGTGCCGTCGCCTGCTACATCATTGGTCTTGGTAGCGACTTCTTTGACCAGCTGGGCACCCATGTTTTCAAATGGATCCTTCAGCTCGATCTCGCGAGCGATGGAAACGCCGTCATTGACGATGTTCGGAGCGCCGAATCTCTTGTCGAGTACGACATTGCGACCTTTCGGTCCCAGAGTAATTTTTACTGCATTTGCCAGCTGATCGACACCTCTTAAAAGAGCTGCGCGGGCTTCTTCATTATAAAGAACTTTCTTTGCCATTGTATGTCACTCCTAGTTTTTGCTATAAAACAATCGATGAAAGATCTTGGGCCGGGGATTCACCTACGCTCCTCCCTACTCCCCAGATACTTTTTATTACAGGATCCCCAGTACGTCTCTTTCGGAGAGAAGCAGGAATTTCTGGCCATTTTCTTCGATATCCACGCCGGAATATTTGGCAAAGAGGACTCTGTCGCCCACTTTGACTTCGAACGGTACGCGGGTGCCGTTATCGAGCATTTTGCCGGAGCCGATAGCAATGACTTCGCCTTTCTGAGATTTTTTCTGTGCTGTATCTGGCAGCAGGATGCCGCCCTTGGTCTGCGTTTCTTCGGTATCTACTTTAACAAGAACACGATCTGCTAATGGTTTTAACATTTCTATTCCTCCTTTGGACTATTAGCACTCACTCATCTCGAGTGCTAACTTACTTTTATATAATACATAACTTTAGTCAGAAATGCAAGGGGGAAAATGAGAAATTTATTATGAAGGAAAGGCGCCCCCGAGGCATATGCCTGACAGGCTCTCCGCCGGTATTTCCTGTCCCCGTTTGGCAGTGCTGCAGGCTCTTCCTTCTAAGGACACACACCAAAAAGAGCCGCCCATCAAGGCAGCTCTTCTCCGATTCTCCTATTATCTTTCCTGCTGTACACCCTCACCGATGATGCGCACATCGAGCGGGACGTGGACATGATATTTCTCCATGATGCGTTTCTGGACTTCATGCAGCACATCTAGGATCTCCTGGCAGGAAGCATGTCCGTTGTTTACGACAAAGTCCGGATGCTTGGTGGAGACCTGTGCATCACCGATAGAGAAGCCGATGAGACCGCAGTCTTTGATCATCGGTCCGACATGGTATCCCGGCGGACGGAGGTACATGGTGCCGGCACTTCTCTTTTCGAGCGGCTGCTTGGTGCGGCGAGAGATCTGGTGTTCTGTCATTTCTCTCTTGATTTCTTCCGGATTGCCGGAAGAAAGATGCAGCTTTACGCCGACGATGATATCCCCATTGTGCATGAATACGCTGTCGCTGTCGCCATAGTGCAGGTCATCCCAGCCGTAGGTCTTTTTTTCTTTGCCGTCTCTGGTGATGGCATAGACTTCTTCTACGACTCTCTTCATCTGGCTGCCATAGCCATTGGCGTTCATGAAAACTGCACCGCAGACCGTACCGGGGATACCGACAGCCCACTCGAAGCCCTTCAAGCTGTTCTTTTCCGCAAAGCGAGCGACAGTGCCCGTGCCTGTGCCGCCGCTGGCAGTGATCCATTCGCCTTCGCAGGTCATTTCCTGCTTCATACGGTTCATGCAAATGGTAATGCCACGGATCCCCTTATCGCTGACGAGCGTATTCGAGCCGCCGCCGATCACCGTGACAGCGATGCCTTCCGCATCCGCCTTCCGGAGGATCTCAATAAGCTGTTCTTCTGTCTGCGGCATGACAAAAACGTCAGCAGGGCCGCCGATGCCATAGGTCGTATGGCGGCTCATCGGTTCATTGATCTTGATGTCTCTCTCTGTGAGGATCCCGTCAAAAAATACTTTCCAGTCTGTCATTTCTTATCTAATTCCAATACATCCATACCCTGCGCCATTGCATCCGAGACGATCTTCTGCAAATCCGCAGCCACCTGATTCCAACGAATAAATGCCTGGAGATATTCCTGGGCATTGCTGTTGTTGCTGACAAGGACCGCCAGTTCCTGCAGATGCTGATAGGTCTTTTCATCGTCCTTCTGCCCTGCAAGCTTGGCATAGTCTGCCTGCATCTGTGCCATAATATATTCCTTCACCATCTTTTTGGCATCGGCATCATTCTTCACTTTATCTGCGGCAGCGGTGAGACGCTTCATCTCATCGCTTTCCTTGATGGCTTTGGCCAGATCATAAGCTGCGTCATACGTATTCATGACTGCTTCCTCCTTTGAATAAACGTCCACTCTTCTTCAAGAGATGGTGGAAACCCGTCTGCCGGAGTGCTTCCATGGCGACGATCGCGACCGCATTCGACAGATTGAGAGACCGTGCTTCTTCGATCATGGGGATGCGGATGCAGTCCTCTTCATGTTCCAGAAGAAGCTCTTCAGGAAGACCCTTCGTCTCTTTCCCAAATACAAGGACATCATCCTCCGTATACGAAATATCCGAATACGTCTTGATCGCCTTGGTGGTATTGTAGTAGAAATGATGACCCGCAAGCATGCGCTTCACGGAGTCAAAGTCCGGATGGACATGGACCTCCAGAAGATCCCAGTAGTCGAGCCCCGCCCGCTTCAGGTGCTTGTCATCGATGGAAAAGCCCAATGGCTCCACCAGGTGCAGCACCAGATGCTCTGCTGCGCAGAGCCGGGAAATGTTCCCCGTATTTCCCGGAATTTCCGGTTCTACCAGTACGATATGCATAGATTTAGTATTCCTTTGTATGTAATTCTTCGTTAGATAGGCAAGCAGAGATCAGAATGGAAAATCGCAAATGACGGCGTGGCGCCTCTCATAGAAGCACCGCTTCCGGCTTCTCTCTTTTAAAAGTAACTTCCATACCGATCTCGATACCGGTCGGTCTGTTCTTTGGCCGGGTACACCTTGAAGGTCTTCGGCTTGTGGCCCCGGTAGGAGATCTGATAGATCGGACCCACATCCATCCCTGTCACTGTGATGCGGTAAATGTTGTCGTGAAATCCATCCGATCTCTGTGGCACCGGAAATCCGATGACCGCCACGCCTTCATTGAGTACAAAAGGCGGCTCATAGGTATCCGATGTGAAATTCTTGGGCGCTGTCTCGTCCTCTGTCAAAGGCTCCTTCATTTCCAGCTCGATCGTCATGTCATCGACCACGAAGACATGGCGGATATCATTCGCTCCTGCTATCTGGCACATTCCCAGCGTCACAAGGAGCGCGGCAGTGATCGTTCGTATTCTCATAGCTGTTTCCTTTCGTGAGAAAACCCTCTTCTGCACTATTCCTTATTTTAACACATTCATAAACGATTGCGAAATACTATAAATGAAAAGATCTATGAGTTTTTGTTTGAATCAGCCGCCATGCATCCGCCCTTTGGACCCACTAAAAAAGCTGCAGCCCTGGCTGCAGCTTTTTTGCTGAACTTATTTTCTTTCTTTGATACGAGCAGCTTTGCCGGAGAGTCCGCGCAGATAGAAGAGCTTTGCACGACGAACGATGCCGCGGCGTCTTACTTCGATCTTTTCCAGACGTGGAGAATGAACGAGGAAGGTTCTTTCTACGCCAACGCCGTAGGAAATACGACGAACGGTGAAGGTTTCACGCAGGCCTGCGTTCTTTCTTGCAATAACGACGCCTTCATACATCTGAATACGTTCGTTCTTGCCTTCTACGACCTTTACATGAACTCTGACGGTGTCCCCCGGACGGAATTCAGGAATGTCGTTTCTGAGCTGTTCTTTTTCCAGTGTTTCGATAATGTTCACGATCTTTTCCTCCTATCACACAGGACATTCATGCCGATCGCATTTGGCAGAGGACTGTCCAGACTAACAGTAGCATTGTATCACAGCTTTCTTTCGATTGCAATGATTTTCGCCACGCATTTGGATATTTTAGCATAAATGAGCTTGCGCTTCAAGAGATCAGGGATGAGTGGCTAGGGATTAGGGATTGGGGATTGGGTTTGCGATACGAGAAAACCGCTAGTTTCAAGTCTCCGCGGCGCTTAGGGAAACACTGATTAAATCGTTATCAGATTTCATTCTTGGATTTTTATACAGAGAGAGGAGACATTTGACGCGAATAGCGAGCTATTTAAGGAGAATGTCGACGACACTATGTATAAAAATCCATATGAAATCTGATTCTGCGATTGAATCAGCGTTTCCTTAAATCCTT
Source organism: uncultured Dialister sp. (assembly GCA_934193095.1). Lineage (GTDB taxonomy): Bacteria > Bacillota > Negativicutes > Veillonellales > Dialisteraceae > Dialister. The sequence continues at coordinate 45,474 of CAKPUX010000007.1, forward strand.
CGACTCAGTTCTCCTGTTTCAGATAAGCCATTTTTTTACATACGACGTTTTTCTCCGCTCAGGATGACGAAATGCGCCGCCCTGCCCCCGTTGAACCCGCTCCCCCTCTTTCGCTCGCACTCAAGGGACGGCACGCCCCGTGGACTAACCCTGAACAAAAAAGAGCTCCTCTCGGAGCTCTTTTCTAAGGAAACACTGATTAAATCTGACTCTGCGATTGAATCAGTGTTTCCCTAATCTACCTTCATCGGCAGTGCCTGTTTTTTGAGTTTCTTCAGTGCTTTGCCTTCGATCTGACGGATACGTTCGCGCGTGACGCCGAAGTGCTTGCCTACTTCTTCGAGCGTTCTCGGAGTGCCGTCATCCATGCCGAAGCGGAGGGCGAGGACGCCTTTTTCTCTCTCGGTCAGCGTTTCGAGCATTTTGTAGACCTGCTCTCTTCTCATGGTCGCTGCTGCTTCATCCTCTGGAGAGGCGGTCTTGGAGTCTTCGATGAAATCCCCCAGATGGGAGTCCTCTTTTTCGCCGATCGGCGTCTCGAGCGAGATCGGATCCTGTGCCGCCTTCTTGGCTTCGCGGATCTTATCCACGCTGATGCCCATTTCCTTGGCAAGCTCTTCATTTGTCGCTTCGCGGCCATGTTCCTGCAGGAAGCGGCGGCCGACACGGTTCATCTTATTGATGGTCTCTACCATGTGTACCGGCACACGGATGGTGCGGGCCTGATCCGCGATGGAGCGGGTGATGGCCTGACGGATCCACCATGTCGCATAGGTAGAAAATTTATAGCCTTTGGTATAGTCGAATTTATCGACAGCTTTTAAGAGGCCGATATTGCCTTCCTGGATGAGATCAAGGAAGGGCATGCCGCGCCCCGGATATTTCTTGGCGATGGAAACGACCAGACGCAGGTTGGCATTGGCCATTTCTTTCTTTGCGGCTTTTGCTTCCTCTTTTTCCTCTTCCGTCGCATCCTTATGCTTGCCTCGCTCGATAAGCTTGGCAAGGCGCATCTCTTCCTCTGCGGAAAGAAGAGGATTCGAGCCGCACTCGCGGAGATAGAGACGGACAGGGTCACTGATACCGCCGGCCGCTGCGTCATAGGCTTCGTCGGAATTATCCGTTTCCCACTCTTTTTCTTCCAGCCCATCCTTGTCATCCAGAAGGACATCGTCGGACAGGTCATCGTCTCCGGGATCTCCGTCAAAATCGGCGTCGGTCGGGCCTTCTTCTGCATCATCCTCTATGTCATCATCATAGACAAGCTCGATGTGATGCTCATGAAGAAGTGTAAAAATGCTGTCGAACTGTTTCTTTGTCAGGTTCTTCTCCTGCTGAAAGCGCATGATCTCCGCATAGGAAAGATTGCCGTCAGCATCCACTCTATCCTGCAGTTCTTTTAGCCACTCTGCCAGCTGTGCTGCCTTAGTTGCCAAATAGGGACACCTCCTCAGTATCTATAGGGAAACACTGATTAAATCGTTGTCAGATTTAATCAGCGTTTCCATAAGTCTGTCATTTCATTCAGATCACTTCAGGTGCCCTTTCTTTTCCCATCGTTTCCATGCTTCGTCCAAGCCATTTTTTTGAAAAGCCACCTTGAAATCGATATGTAGTCAGATAGTAATCATAGCACAGCAGAAGAGGAAAAGCAAATTATTTTTTGAGATCTGCTTGTTATATATAGTAGCTAGGGATTAGGGATTAGGCGTGACTAGTGACTAGTGACTGGTGACTGGTAACTGAAATGCCAGCTCATGGCATAGCCATCATCTATACTCTGCGGCGCTTCTATATTTTTATGCGCCGCACCACCATTTCGCATTTCTCATTTCTAATTTCTCATTCAAGAGAGGCTTTCAAGGGGGCGAGCCGCCCCAGTGGCTAACCTTGCACTAAAAAAGCTGTAAATGCCAATACTGGCATTTACAGCTTCTGTCTCAATCATTTCACAATGAGGATCGGGCACTTGGAGCGGCTGACGAGGTAGCTGGAAACAGAGCCCATGAAGATGCCCTTCAGGGGACCGAGACCCCGGCTGCCCATGACGATGAGGTCACATTTCTTATCGTCGGCCACATTCAAAAGGACAGGTCCCGGAGAACCGACTTCATAGATCATCTCCGTCTCTACCGCTTTTGGAATCAAAGCCTTGGCTTCCTCCAGATCCGCCTTGCACTGCGCTTCCAGATCTTCTGTCAGCTTGGTCGTGAGGCAGCCTTCTGCGATGGAGACCTGATCAAAATTACTCATCGCGGATACCATGTTGCACACCGAAGCGACGAAGAGCTTTGCGCCTTCACCGTCTTCAGCAATAGCAATGGCCTGCTGGAGCGCTTTCTTTGCATGTTCGGAACCATCATACGGTACCAGGATTTTTTTATAAGAAAGCATATGCATCCCGCCTTTCTATGACGAAGGGATCACTCCCTGTTTTCTTCTGTTTCTATTATAACATGCGTGGGGAAGAGGAGAAAACGTGTCCTGCAGGTTCAATGGGTTGAGCGGGTTAAGGCGGCTTCGCCACAAGTATATAGAAGCGGTGCCTGAAACTCTCTTGCCCTCAGCGTTTCCTTAAAGTCTTCCTGATATCCGCTAGTCGCTAGTCACTAGTCACTAGCTACCAGCCACTAGCTACTAGCCACCAGTCACTCCCCTCCATTCCCCTAAAAACTATACACATCCGTCTCCGGCTTTTCCTTCGGATTGTGGAAAGGAACGACGAGAGAGAACGCATTCGCCGCTGCGAGATCTGCCGTTTCCTGCTTGGTGAGATGGTTCGGCCAGAGGACGAAGGCCGCGCGGCCGGACTCGTAGTAGGACTTTGCCTTGCCATAGCCGTGAAGACTGCCGGTCATGAGGACGGAGAGCTCGGGATGGCAGTCGATGAGCTGTCGGCTCTTCGCCTTGGAGAGCTGGGCATCCGTCAGAAAATAGATGTGCCCGCCTTCCAGAGATGTCTCATCCCACGACCGGAAAATATCGAAGGGATAGCCCAGTATCTCTTCGTGGGCAAAATAGCTCCGATGCCCGATGCGCAGCCACTGGTCACGAAGCTTTGCGGACATGTGGATGGGATATGCCTCGCCAAAGGTCTGATAAAAGAGCATCGCCATAGAAAGGCCGCGGCCGTAGGAGGGGACCGGCAGGAGGAGCGAAGCCGACGCAGACAGCGCGTCTTTTGCCGCGTCTGCGACGGCTTTTCTCATATCCTCTGCCCGATCCATGCGGCTGTAGGCGGAGTCGATGACGGCAAGATCCGCCGTGAGACCTCGAACGGCATCGCAGCGGTAGAAGGTATCATTCTCCCGGTAGTCACCGGAGAAGAAGAGACGCTTCCCATCCACGGTGATGTAGTACCAGACCGCACCGGCACAGTGTCCCGTCCGTCCCCAGCGGAGCGAGAGCTCGCCGTCCAGGGAAAGCTCAGGTGCGGTGGAGTCAAGGATCATGGTGTTCTTCGGCTTGTAATGGATCTGCTGGTAGGTCTGGTTTGACATCAGGACGGGGCCGGTGAAGCCATTGTTTTCCAGATATTCGATCGCGCCCGTGTGGTCTTTGTGAGAATGGGTCACGAAAAGATATTCCGCGCGGCGGATCATCTCCGGTGACAGGTCGGGCAGACGGTCCAGCCCGTCCGTCGACGTCCCCGCGTCTACGATGAAGGCATGCCGATCCCCTTCGATATAGAAGCAATTGCGGCCCTGGTCGCCGCAGCCGCCCGCAATGTAGAGCTGCATGTTGTTCTCCCCTAAGAAGAGATCCGCGGGAAGTACTGATCCCATCGCAGAGTCAGATGGGATCAAAGCTTCCCTTGCAAAGGATCTGTAAACAAAAAAGAAGCCAAAAGACATGTCTCATGGCCTCTCTGCTTGATAAGTGAAGTTTTATTTATTATATAGCAGTGGACAGAATTTGTAAATGGAAAAGGGATCTGCCCCGCGCCCCCCTATCCCCGCTTCTTAATAATTTTTCGACAGACGATACATGGCAGCATAGATGTCATCTGCTTCGTCCGCCGGTTCATCATGGACGCCTGTATAGGCAGCCGGTTTGCCATCAGGTGTGTAGACACCCTGCAGCTTATTCAAGATGCGGTACCGGATCTCTCGGCCATACTGATCAGCACCCACGGCCGTCTCATACTGGAAAATGTACTCGACCATGCGGTAATTGCCATAATCGGGATAGGTGAGCGGGTCTTTATAGACCTCCGCGTACAGAGTCCCACGGATGACGGGGAGCTCTCCCGCATTGGCCGGATCGCGCTCGATCGTCTCGGTATCCACATAGACGCGTTCTTCATCGCTGGTATAGACCACGGCATAGCGGCTGTAATCATTCAGCATTTTTTCCGAGGAAGGCAGCTGGGCTGCTCCCATGGCAGCGCCCGGCAGAGCCAGTGCAGAGATCAGTGCCATAGCGATCATTTTTTTCATTTTCGAGATCCTCCTTTGAAATACATTTTGGGGACGAGAAATGGTTGTCCCCGTTGAAATGCCAATCGCGTGATAAGTCCGGAAGAATGACGATGAGAGCATCCATCAGGCGCCGGTCACTCTGACAAACCCGCCGCCGAACCTGGTATTTTTGAGCCAGCCTTCCAGCGAGAATCGATGGGCCTTCCCCTCATCCCAAAGGGTGCAGAAGGTCCCCTCTTCGGTTTCTTCCATCGCTACGATAGGCATCCAGTGCCAATGATAGGGAATGGGCTCAGCCCCGCTGTGAAGATTCAAAAATCCCACCGGGCAGTCCGCCGAAAGCCCCGCCTTGATGAAGGAGATGACCCTTTCCGGCTTTGGCGCAAGGATGCGGATAGACGGTATAGAGAGCGATTCTACGACGCCGGACAGGCCTTTCTCTGAAAGATACGCTGCGAGGCCTTCCCTCAGCCAGCGCGTCTTGTAGAGGCCGTGCATCCTTGGTGTCGCGTACTGCCACAGGGAAAGCATCACGGAAAGCGCGAGCTCCCGGTCTTTCACCGGCGTCTTCCACTCTTTCTTTTCCAGGTAAGCTACCATCATGGCAGCGACCGTAGGCCCGCAGCCTGCCAAGCGCTGCCTCTCCTGCGGATACCATTCCTGGTTATAGCCAAGAACAGTCTGACCGCCCACATCCAGCGTGAGCCATTCCGGATGATGGATTTCGGTGATCATATAGGGCCTCCTTGTGGGAAAAATAGAGATCAGGGACTAAGGATGAGGCTCCAATAGTGTGATGGGCGTGGCGCGGCGCGAAAGCTTTGGCAAGCGCCAGATATGTCCCGATCTCAAAGAATACATGATCCATGGCAAGAGGAAGCCTATGCCCCTTTACCCGATCCCGTTTTCCTTCAGCAGGGCGCGCACGACGTAGCCTGCCATCATCATGCCGGAAACGGGCGGGACGAAGGAAATGGAGCCGGGGGCATGGCCTTCGCCGACGGGCTTGTGCGGGAGCTCTTTCGAGTAGACGACCGTGAGCTTTTTCACACGGCGTTCCTTCAGCTCCTTTCTCATTTTGCGGGCAAGATGGCAGACAGAGGTCTTATTGATGTCCGCGATCTGCAGCATCTCCGGCCGCAGACGATTGCCCGTTCCCATGGAAGAGATCACCGGTATCTTCAGCTTCCAGCAGACTTCCGCGATGGAGATCTTCGCCGGTACATCATCAATGGCATCGATGATGTAGTCGGCGTGGAGATCTCTGATGAAGTCCTCGTCGCCGGGGCGATAGAAAATGGGCATGGCTTTCGCATCACAGGCCGGATTCACGAGGTGCGCACGTGATACCATGACTTCTGCCTTATTTTTTCCGACGGTCGTTAAGTCAGCGACCAGCTGGCGGTTCAGATTTGTGATATCGACTTCATCCTTATCGATGAAAATGAGGTGTCCCACGCCCGCTCTCACGAGTGCTTCTGCCGCATAAGACCCGACACCTCCGATGCCAAAGACCGCGACTGTCTTGGCCTGGAGGCACTCGATGCCCTTCTCATCTATGATGCGGGCAGTTCTGGTAAATATCGGATCCATCAATGTCCTCCCGGGATGATCTCGATCCAGTATCCGTCCGGATCATTGATGAAGTAGATGCCCATATCCTTGTTCTCATAGCACACGCAGCCCATCGCCTTGTGTTTCTGATAGGCTTCCTGCATATTATCCACCTCGAAAGCCAGATGGAATTCATTGTCCCCCAGATTGTAGGCTTCCTTGCGATCACGCAGCCAGGTGAGCTCGAGCTGGAAGCCCGTCGCCATGTCTCCCATATACGTCAGGATAAAGGAGCCGTCAGAAGCTTTATAAGTACGGTTCACCGTAAGTCCCAGCGCTTCTTCATAAAAGGCAATGCTTTTTTCGAGATCAAGCACGTTGAAATTTTGATGGTTAAACAGAAATTTCATAGTTACTCTCCTTTTCAAAACTTTGTGGTATTTGTAGTATAACAGGCTGACAAGAAAGCGACAATAGCGGGAAAAGGTTCAACGGGTTCAATGGGTTCTAAGGATTAGCCCATGGGCGGCTCCGTCCATTGATTGTGAATGAAAGCTTTGCTCGAATGAGGAATGAGGAATGAGGGTGCGGCGCATAAAAATCAGAAGCGCCGCGGAGTATAAATAAGGCGATGCCCGAAAGTGTCTTGGAGCGCAGGTTTCTCGTTTGAGATTTCCAAACATCGACCGATGAGCCGTGAATGACAAAGATTTCTCTCTTCGCTCGAAATGACGATACGAGAGAGCCTGATGTTTTCTAGTCACTTGAGGCCCCTAATCCCTAGTCACTAGTCACTAGTCACTACTTCTTCCCCTTCACCAGTCCCCCATGGACTTCCTGTACATCGAAGACAGAGAGGAAGGCGGAAGCATCGATGGCGTGAACGACCTGCTTCAGCTTTGTGATCTCCAGACGGCTCACCACGCAGTAGAGGACATCCTTATCATCCTTCAGGAAGCCTCCCTGTCCGTGCAGGCGGGTGACGGCGCGATGCATATCGTGAACGATCGCATCGGACACCGCATCGTAAGAGGTCGTCACGATGAAGACCCCCTTCGACGAGTCGAGACCGGTCGAGACCGCATCGATCATGCGCGAGCAGATGAAGTAGGCGATGAGGGAATACATCGTACTGTTCCAGCTGAAGACGAAGCCGGCCGCGCCAAGGATGAAGAAATTAAAAAACATGATGATCTCGCCCACGGAGAAAGGAAATTTATTATCCATCCAGATCGCCATGATCTCCGTGCCATCTGTCGAGCCGCCGCTCTTGATGACGATGCCGACACCCATGCCGATGATGATGCCGCCAAAGATCGTCGAGAGGAAAGGATCCAACGTCGCGGGCTTCATCGTCTCGAAATAGGACGAGCAGAGCGAGAGGATGACGATCGAAAAGGTCGAAGACAGCGCGAGCCGCGCCCCGAGCCGCCGATAGCCGATGTAGAAAAAGGGCAGGTTCAGAAGGACGATGAGCACGCTGAAGGGGATCCCCGTCAGCGCCTGCACGAGGAGCGAAATGCCTGTGATGCCTCCGTCGATGATGTCATTCGGGATCAGGAAGAGATTGAGCCCCGCCGAGTAGATGGCTGCACCCACGGCCAGCCCGACGGCTTTCTTCAATTCGCTTGCGAGGTCGATATGCCGATGGAATAGGTACATGAAAGACTCCTTTTGTGGAAATAGAGACTAGTGGCTAGTGACTGGGGACTAGGGATTAGGAGTGACTGGTGACTAAATGCCAGTTGCAGACATCACCTTATTTGCGCTCCGCAGCACATCTCGTCATCCTTAGCAGCAGGAAACGTCGTATGTAAGAAAGCCGCTTACAGAAAAGCGAGGACTGAGCCGAAAAATCTTGCCGCACAGCCATCCCTCATTCCTAATTAAAAAGCACTGCCGACGAGCGCGCCACTCATCAATCAGTGCTTTCTGAAACCGCGGCTTCCCGCGAATATAATTCTGGCAGAAGGGATGGGATTCGAACCCATGAACCTCTTGCAAGGTTAACGGTTTTCAAGACCGCCTCCTTCAACCACTCGGACACCCTTCCATAATGATAGTATTATAGGTGAAATGGAGGGAAATGTCAAATGAGCCGCCGAAACCATGGATTAGGGATGAGTGGCTGGGGACTGGTGACTTGAATACCACTTTCGGGCACCGCCCCCTCCGAACCCACTGAACCCATAGAACCCACCCCCTCTTTCGCACGCAATCAAGGGACGGCACGCCCCATGAGCTAACCCTAAACCATAAAAGGAGCTGTGAAGAAATGAATCCTCATTTCTTCACAGCCCCTTTTTACTTTGCTTTCATTTGGTTCAGGGTTCAAGGTTCAGGGTTCAGGGTTCAGGGTTCGGGGTTCAGGGTTCGGGGTTCAGGGTTGTGGTGGCGGCTTCGCCGCCATGTTAGATGATGGTATTCTCATATCGCATCCTTCCCCTCTAGGGGAAGGTGTACCGCAGAGGTAATGCTATTAAGTTAAGGAAATCGTTAGCTACGTAACGTCTTGCTTCCCCCTTCGGGGGAAGTGCCGAAGGCA
>CAKPUX010000008.1 GCA_934193095.1 uncultured Dialister sp.
AGGAATAATCCGACGCGAATAGCGAGCTATTTAAGGAGGGTTATGACGAAGCATTGCATGAAAATACATGCCAAATCGGACTCTGCGATTTAATCAGCGTTTCCTTAATTATAGTCAAAGAACGAGGGGCTGTAAATCGAAAGCAAAAAAGCATTTTCCGTGGGGAAAATGCTTTTTGATGCTATGGGGACCTATGGGGCGGCACGACCCGGGGGATAAGTTTGAAAGCAGGGAAGAGTAGCTAGTGGCTAGGGATTAGGGATTAGGAGTGACTGGTGACTAGTCACTGGGATTCTCCGGCATCGTCATCCCGAGCGTAGCCGAGGGATCTTTACTTCACCGCAGGAAATCAGCGTGCATGCGCCGAGGGAAAACGATGTCTTGGTGCTGTCTCACAGCATGCAATGAGCGTTCTGCCATAGAGATTTCTCGGCTACGCTCGAAATGACGACGGCGCGAAGCGCTATCAAAATTCCGCGGCGCTTCTGATTATGATGCGCCGCACCCATCCCTTTGAACCTTTTGAACCTATAGAACCCTCTGAACCTTTATCATTTTACTTCGATGAGTTCATACTGTGGATTTCCCATCTTGAGCTCTTTCATCGCCTGCAGCTGATGGAGACCGTGGCGAGACTCGATGCGCTTCACGAGGTCCTGATTCGATACGGTCTGATAGACAAGGTCGACCGATGCCTGATCGATGGCGAGAAGGTCGGTCGAGGCGAGGATGCCGATATCCGGGATGGTCGGTTCTTCCGCTGCGAGACCGGCGCAGTCGCAGTCGACGGACATGCGGCGCAGGACATTCAGGTAGACGATGTGCTTGCCGAAGAAATCAATGGTGGCTTTCGCGGATTCTGCCATGTTTTCCATGAGAAGCTCCTTGCCAGGCCATGCGTTCCAGTCTTCCGGTTGGTTGTTTACATCGACGCCATGGACCTGGCTCTTGCCGATGCGTCCGTCAGCGCAGCCGATGGCGAGATTCTTCATCGAGCCGCCGAAGCCGCCCATGGCATGCCCTTTGAAATGGGTGAGGACGATCATCGAGTCATAGTTCACGATATGGCCGCCCATGGAGACAGTCTTGAAATGCTTGCCGCCGCGGACCGGTAGGTCGATCGTCCCCTCTTCATCCATGATATCTACGGGGCAGAAGGTCCAGCCATTCACCTGCAGGGTATCTCGGTGCATCTCGGTCGTATAGCGGTCTCCCTGGTAGAGCGTATTCGTTTCTACGATTGTGCTGTCCTTCACCTGCTTCTGAAAGGCGGCTACCATGTCACGCGGCAGGATATTCGGCCCATGCTTTTCACCTGTATGCAGTTTGATGGCTACTTTGCCATAGATGGCATCATTGATTCGTGCGTAGAGCGAGATCAGGTGCGCTGCATCGATCACGCGAGTGAAGTACACCTTGGCGCGACTGCCTTCTGCGCTTTCATCCACACGACGCGAGCCGATGACGGGAGCCTGTTTGTATGTTTCCATATTGTATCCTCCTTCGATGGTTAGGGCTGCCTGTGGCAGCTCCGATCTACCTCATTAGTATAGTCTGTATTTTCTTCAATCACAAATGCTTTTGGCGAATGAGCATGGAAGCGGGAAAAGCATGGGAAAGCCCGGGCTGTGCTTTGCGAAGGGGAACCGATGGGATGGGGATCACAAAAAAAAAAACGCCCATGCATACACATGGGCGTTCATGTTCTGGAGCCGGCAACAGGATTTGAACCTGCGACCTACGCATTACGAATGCGCCGCTCTACCAGCTGAGCTATACCGGCATTGACATGAAATATTGTAACAAATGGAGTGGGGGTTTGTCAAATAAATTTTGCTATTTCAGAGAAGGCTGCGCGTTTTCCAGGGACCATGCCGAGCGTATGCGCCTGTATGCAGGAAACGGGATATGCGTCACGGGCTTTTAAAACCTATTGACAAATCTGAATTTCCGTGCTATACTGCTAAACATTGTCGGGGCATAGCGCAGTTTGGTAGCGCACTTGGTTCGGGACCAAGGGGTCGCAGGTTCAAATCCTGCTGCTCCGACCATTTTTATGCGGGTGTAGCTCAATGGCAGAGCGCCAGCCTTCCAAGCTGGTTACGAGGGTTCGATTCCCTTCACCCGCTCCAGAAACGATCCGCTCTTGGGGCGGGCTTTTTTATTGTCTGAAATAACTGGCGCCTGCCTTTCGTGCATTCAAGGGAAAGGCTGCTCCTGCGATTTTCCGGCATTTCCTTATACCCGTTTCCGAAATATGATAAGATAGTAGCAATAGCAGTGGAGGTGGATCACGATGGCATACACAGAAGCGGAATTGATCGGTCAGCTGGAGAAGGATCTTGCGCGTCCGGGCGAGCTGTATGTAAAGGACTATATACAAGAGGGCGGGGCGGCGAGTGATACAGGGCGCTCCTATGAGGACATCATCAGCACGTATCTCGTCTCTCACGCAGAAGCACTCAAAATGACAGATACGAATTGGGGCATGGTGCATACCGCTATCGGCAAGACTTCCGAGCGAGGGAGCCGCATGGCGCAGAAGCTGCTTTCGGAGAAGAACTTTTTCCATGCCATTCCGCTTGACGGAGATGTACGTCTGACAGATGGGACGATGGCGGAGATCGGGTACTTTGATTTTATGACGCTCGATAAAGAAGGAAAGAGCCTCACACTCTTTGAGATCCGGCCATATCCGGAAAAAGAAAAGCCGCTTTCGCGTCTCCTTCGCTGCTGGAGCCTCAAGACCTCACTGAACAAAGCGCTTCTTTTGCAGATGCTCGGCATGGAAAAGCTGCCGCGGATCTCCATCGTGACGCTCATCACCGGCGGAGGAAGTGATCACTTCACGCCTGCGGGGAGACAGCCGGTGTCTCTTCCTTTGAAGCAGCTGGGCGGGATGCTCGGCGTTTTTTGCCTTTATCTCTTCCACGGCCTGTACGGCGTCCCCGTGAGCGGAGCGCAGGCTCCGGCGCAGATGACGCGCGCGGAGCTGCTCTCGCTCCTGGAAAAAGATGCCAAGCATCCGGAGCTTCTGTATCAGAAGGACTATATCAATCGATTCGGCCTCACGGCGGATACGAAGGAGCCGTACGCGGCTGTCGCAGCCGGCTGGCTCACCAGGCATCGGGATCTGTGGATGGGGGTAGCGCATGGTCTTTACCGATTGGTCGAAGGGAATCGCGTCAGCATCATGATGAAGGATCCCGATCTCCAAAGGATCCGCAAGCAGCGCGTCTTTCCGCCTTTTGGCGAAGTGCTGCCTGTCGCGCTCGTGCTTTTGGGAAATCGGTCGCAGGAGCTAGGACGCCCCTCCATGCTGCTCTATGATGGAAATCCGTCAGGGACGGGGACGTACTCTCTCGTGAGAGCGCTCGAAAGGGTCGATCCGTCCGACAGCCTGCTTCGGAGCGTACTTCGCGCGTTCACGCATCTCGTGCTGGTCGATCGGAAGAAGCTGATGGCAGATCTTCGGCTGCCGGAGGAAACGACGATGGAGGTACGTCTCGTCGTAGGAAAGGGGATGCAGTACGACCTCTTTTTGCGGGATCTCCCCTTCATAGAGCCGCTCATGAAAGCCATGGGCGTCGGCCTCATCACGATGGGAGAAGGATATGAAGCGATGTATTGAGGGAGATTTTAGTGACTAGTGACTAGTGACTAGTGACTGAAATGCAACCTTCGGGCATCGCTACCATCTATACTCCGCGGCGCTTCCATATTTTATACGCCGCACCACCATTTCTCATTTCTAATTTCTAATTTCTCATTCAAGCGAGGCTTTCAATCGTAATCAAAGGGCAGTACGCCCTGTTGGTTAAACTTGAACCTTCCCTTCGTTCCCTATATAATAAGAAGAAATAAAAATGTAAGGAGAGCAACCATCCATGGGATTTTTTGATAAAAAGCACGAATCCGACACCCCGATCGGAAACCTGAGAGCGCACATCGGTACCTACATGTACTTTGTCAAAGTGGGCAAGTCGAAGTTCAAGCACAAGGGACGCATTGGCGAGATCTTTGCGGATATGGACAACACCCAGTTCCTTTTCAATCAGGCGACAATGGGGACGATGTATGATTTCAAAAAGAAACTCGACTATGCACTTTGGGATGCAGCCGTTCATAAATACACCGAAGACATGGAAGCCCTGAAGGCAGAACTGCTCAAGGTCGTCGATCAGGAAGAGGCAGCGCCGAAGGAAGAAGCAACGAAGGAAGAGGAAGCAGTAGAAGTCGCTCCAACGGAAGAGGAGACAGGCGACTGGAAATCCTCCATCAAAGGACAGATGGCGGCTGCGGAAGAGAAGGCGAAGAAGGAAGCCGAGCGCAAGAAGCGCGAAGCTGAGGCGGAGGAAGGCTTTGAGGTCGATGCCAGCGAAGAAATGACCGAAGCCGACTGCCGCGAGCTCTGGCGCATCCTCCAGGGACTCGAAAGAGAATTCCAGGAAATGAAGAGCATTGCGGACGACTGGTTCACCGTACACGGTAAAGGCAATGGCTGCTTCGGAGCGCTCGCCATGATGGCTCTTATCCCTGTGGGCGCGATCTACGGGATCTGTCAGATGCTGTAAATGAGGAATGGATGTGTGGCACGCATACTAAGGAAGCCGGCCCTCATGCGCTTTGCATCTCCTTTGGATCCTGAGAGCCTGCTGCCTCTTCACCATGACGGTAAAGGGAAAATGGACCGATGTTCCTGCCCGGCCCCACTTCCTTATAATAACTTTTCTCGAGAGGGTGTACATTTACCCTCACCTATGGTATGATAATGCAAGAAATCTTGGTTTCAGGGAGGTGACATCATGTCCAAACACATCGTTACAATCAACAAGTCTTCTCTGCAGGACTCCATCAAATTCGAAGGCTGCAGTGAATGTCAGACTTCCTGCCAGTCCGCTTGCAAAACAAGCTGCACCATTGGCAACCTGATCTGCACAGAACAGGAAGAAGCAGAAGCAAAGAGAGCATAAGCTGATGCACGGCCAAGCCCCCGGCCTTGAGACCGGGGGCTTTTCTTGTGAAGTGAATGGATGAGAGTGGAAGGGAAACAGCATCAGAATTTTCGGCGCTTCCTGATTGGCTGCGCCGCACCATCCCTTTGAAGCCATAAAACTGTTGAGCCCTTCCAGACCATAAGCCTTACCTGATATACCAACAAGCAATCAATAAAAGGAGAATAACATTTCATGGATTACAACGTTAAGCCAATGATTCACCGTTTCCAGCAGAACGGCATGAATATCGTCATGGATGTGAACAGCGGCATCGTACATGTCGTCGATGATGTGACGTACAAGGTCCTCGCATATTACAATGGAACCAATAGGGGAATGGTTCTGGCGAATCTTTCCAAAGACTACGAAGAGGCTGAACTCAATGAAGTCATGGACGACCTTGATGAACTCATCGCCAAAGAAGTACTCTTTGCACCGATGGATAAGAATTACAAAATGGCGATCGAAGACCGTCCGATCATCAAAGCACTCTGCATCAATATCGCCCACGACTGCAATCTGCGCTGCCAGTACTGCTTCGCCGGGCAGGGCGGCTATGGCCAGTGGCGCATGCTGATGAGCTTCGACGTTGCCAGACGAGCGGTCGATTTCCTCATCGCACACAGCGGCCCGCGTGAACACTGCGAGCTTGATTTCTTCGGCGGTGAACCGCTCATGAACTGGCATGTCGTACAGCAGACCATCGACTATGTACACAAGCAGGAAAAGAAGCACGGCAAGAAGATCAAGATGTCCCTCACTACGAATGGCCTTCTGCTCGACAAGGAAAAGGTCAAATACCTGACGGACAATCACATCAGCCTCATCCTCTCGCTTGACGGCCGCAAGGAAATGCATGACCGCATGCGTCCGGGCGTCCATGGCGAAGGCACCTATGATGAGATCGTGAAAAATCTCCAGTACTGCGTGGCGAACCGCAAGGGCGAGGAATACTATGTCCGCGGTACCTTCACCCGCTACAACATGGACTTTACGACCGACGTCATCGACATGATCGACAAAGGCTTCCCCGCTGTATCCATGGAACCGGTCGTCGGCGAAGACACCGCTGACTACTCCATCAAGGAAGAAGACCTGCCGCGCGTCAAAGCGGAATATGATCGCCTTGCCAAGCTCTTCATCGAAAGAGAAGAAGAAGGCCGTCCGTTCTTCTTCTTCCATTTCAATATGGACCTTTGGAAAGGTCCCTGCCTCCCGAAACGTCTCCGCGGCTGCGGCGCCGGTCATGAATATCTCGCCGTCGTACCGAATGGCGATATTTACCCCTGCCACCAGTTCGTCGGTCGTGATGGCTATGTCATCGGCAACGTCTATGAAGGTCTCAAGAACTTCAAGATGATGCGCGACTTCCGCATGAACCACGTCTTCAGCAAGCCGGAATGCGTCGACTGCTGGGCGAAATTCTTCTGCTCCGGCGGCTGCCATGCGAATAATGAAGCATTCGCCGGCGACATTCATAAGCCGTACCACATCACCTGTGAGATCCAGAAGAAACGCGTAGAATGCGCGATGATGATCCAGGCGTACAATGAAATGAAGAAACCAAAGGTCATGGCGCAGCCAGGCACCTACCAGGCAAAGAAAGAAGCCATGGAAGAGGAATAAGAGCCTGTAGCTAAGAAAGGCTTTGCAGGAAAAGTGATAGTCCCGCAGGATCTTTCAGGCATAGAGGGGCTGTGAAGAAATAAATCCTCATTTCTTCACAGCCCCTTTTTACTTTGCTTTCATTTGGTTCAGGGTTCAAGGTTCAAGGTTCAGGGCTCTCGTGGCGGCTTCGCCGCCTTTTTTAGAAGATGGTATTCTCGTATCGCAGCCTTCCCCTCTAGGGGAAGGTGCCCCGCAGGGGCGGATAGGGTGACTATGGCATGAAAGACAGCTGGGATAAGGTTTCCCGGTCACTCCTATGAGAGCTGCAAGTCCCCTGCGGTAGATGGAACGCGAAAATGAGATGATCGTTATTTCACATCGCCTTTTTCTGTGGTCATGAATCATGCGCAAAAAAAGATCTGAGGAAGATTCCCTCCTGTACCTAAATACCGGCGGAGCCCGGTCTCTCGAGGGAAAACGGCGCGATCCGTGTTTCAGCAATGAATGTAAAAAATCCTATTGACAGAAAGAGAACAAAATGCTATAATCATCTACGTTGTCGGGGCATAGCGCAGTTTGGTAGCGCACTTGGTTCGGGACCAAGGGGTCGCAGGTTCAAATCCTGCTGCTCCGACCATTTTTATGCGGGTGTAGCTCAATGGTAGAGCGCCAGCCTTCCAAGCTGGTTACGAGGGTTCGATTCCCTTCACCCGCTCCATTTTTTTATCCGCTCAGTGAGCGGATTTTTTATTGGGAGAATAGGTGACTGGTAGCTAGTGACTGGTGGCTGGTGACTAGGGATTAGTAGCTAGGGATTAGGAGCCTCGAGTGACTGGTGACTGGGGATTAAAAGCAAACGGTGATTGAAATAGCGCAATTAGCGAGCTGACTGTTCTGCAAGAGAGATCGAGGGCTACGCTCGAGATGACGACGGCGCGAAGCGCTATCAAAATTTTGCGGCGCTTCTATATTTTTATGCGCCGCACCACCATTTCGCATTTCTCATTTCTAATTTCTCATTCAAGCGAGGCTTTCAAACGTAATCATGGGCATCACGCCCCTTTACATTTTCAGCGTGATTTGCTACAATGTTCCCATATACGGCGATGAGGAAGAGGAGTATGTCCGACAAAGCGAGCCGGCGGTGGTGAGAGGCCGGCGATGGACAGAAGGCGTTTCTGAGCTGTTTCCTGAACAGAGTAGGGAAATAAGAGAAATCAAGGTGGGCCTTTGGCCAATGAGGGTGGAACCGCGGGTTAATGATCCCTGTAACTCGTCCCTGTAACTTTTTGTTACAGGGATTTTTATATTGTTTGGAATGAGTGGAGTGACTGGTGACTAGTAGCTAGGGATTTGTAGCTAGGGATTGGGAATGTGCTCTCTCCCAGCCGAGAAGTCCCTCACTATGAAAGTAGAGAATCTGGTTCAACGGGTTCAGAAGGTTCAATGGGGGAAGAAGGGGTGCGCAATTTATAGAGCGCTCGATACCCCTTATAAATAATTCGCGGTGTTTCTTGTTTTTATGCGCCGCACCTTCCCCGCCCGACCTATTGAACCCATAGGACCTGCCAAACCTATCCACCACCCCCCATTTCATCGATCAGGAGGAACAAATGACTTTTCAGCAGATCGTCTTAGCACTCCAGAAGTTCTGGTCCAAGCAGGGCTGCGTACTCGGAGAAGCTTACGACACAGAAAAAGGCGCAGGCACGATGAATCCGGCTACCTTCCTGCGCACCATCGGACCGGAACCGTGGAACGTAGCCTATATGGAACCATCCCGCCGTCCAGATGACGGCCGCTACGGGGATAACCCGAACCGTCTCTACCAGCATCACCAGTTTCAGGTCATCATGAAGCCGTCCCCGAATAACATTCAGGAAACCTATCTGGAATCCTTAAAAGAGCTCGGTATCAATCCGGAAGAACACGACATTCGTTTCGTCGAAGATAACTGGGAGTCCCCGACCTTAGGCGCGTGGGGTATCGGCTGGGAAGTCTGGCTCGACGGCATGGAAATCACCCAGTTCACCTATTTCCAGCAGGTCGGCGGTATCGATGAGCATCCTGTTTCCGTAGAAATCACCTACGGCCTTGAACGTATCGCGATGTACATTCAGGAAGTCGACAATGTCTATGACCTCGAATGGACCGACGGCGTCACCTATGGCGACATCTGGCACCAGAATGAATACGAGCAGTCCGTCTACAGCTACGAGCTCTCTGACCACGATATGCTCTTCAAGCTCTTCGACATGTACGAAAAAGAAGCACAGCGCGTCGTGAAGGCCGGCCTCGTACTCCCAGCCTACGACTACGTACTGAAATGCTCCCATTCTTTCAACCTGCTGGACGCTGCCGGAGCGATCTCCCTCTCGGAACGTACAGAATATATTTCCCGTGTCAGAAACCTGGCCCGCATGTGCGCCAAGGCTTGGCTGAAAAAGCGCAAAGAGCTGGGATTCCCCATGCTTAAAGGAGGCGAAGCGAAATGAGTAAGAATCTTCTTTTAGAAATCGGTACAGAGGAAATGCCGGCCAATATCATGTCCGGCGTCGTTGACCAGCTGAAAGCGCTCGCCGCTTCCCAGTTCGAAGCCCACCGCATCGCTGCCGAAAACATCACCATCTACGCGACCCCGCGCCGTCTCGCCGTCCTCGTCAAGGGCGCCGCAGACCGTCAGCCGGATGAAGAAGTCAAGAAACGCGGCCCGTCCATCAAAGCTGCATTTGATGCCGATGGAAATCCGACCCGCGCGGCCCAGGGATTTGCCCGCGGCCAGCACATCGATCCATCTGAACTCGTCAAAGAAGGGGAATACACCTGGGCGCATGTCGTACATGCAGGCAAGAAAGTCGAAGAGGTCCTTCCTGAGCTCTTCCTCTCTCTCATCACCGGTCTGAACTTCACCAGAAGCATGCGCTGGGCCGATGAAGAAGCCCATTTCATCCGTCCTGTCCGCTGGATCGTTGCTCTCTGCGACAAGGAAATCATCCCGATGGAATTTGCCCACGTCAAGAGCGGCAATGTCAGCCGCGGACACCGTTTCCTCTGCAAGGAACCTGTCGTGATCTCCGACCCGCTCTCCTACCAGGAAACCATGCGTCACGCCTTTGTCATCGTCGATCAGGACGAACGCCGCGAAATGATTCGCACCGGCCTTCTCGCTGTCGCAGACCAGCTCGGCGGCCACGTCTGGCACAATGCAGACCTTCTGGAAGAAATCAATTACCTCGTCGAATACCCGACCCCGCTCTATGGCAAGATCGATGATGAATTCCTGAAGCTCCCGGTTCCCGCCGTCGTTACCCCGATGCGTGACCACCAGAGATACTACCCTGTCAGAAACGAAGACGGCTCCCTCATGCCGTACTTCCTGACCGTTCGAAACGGCGGCACTAAAGCCCTTGAAAACGTCCAGCACGGCAACGAAAAAGTCCTCCGTGCTCGTCTCGACGATGCGAAATTCTTCTTCGAAAACGACCGTAAGAAAACACTGGAAGGCCACAGAGATGACCTCACCCGCATCAACTATCAGGAAGGCATGGGAGACATGCGTGATAAAGCAGACCGCCTTCAGAAACTGACGGAAGCCATCGGCAAGGACTGGGGCTTCACGGCAGAGGAAGCCGCTGACGCCGACCGCGCCGCCTTCCTCTCCAAGTCTGACCTCGCGACCGGCATGGTCACCGAATTCACCGAACTGCAGGGCGAAATGGGTAAGGAATATGCTCTCCTTGACGGGGAAAAACCGGAAGTTGCAAAGGCCATCTTCGAGCAGTATATGCCAAGATTCGCCGGAGATATCCTCCCGCAGCAGAAAATCGGCCGTGCGCTCTCCCTCGCTGATAAGCTGGATAACCTCGCTGCGACCTTCCTGCGCGGTCTCATCCCGACCGGCTCTCAGGATCCCTTCGCGCTCCGCCGTCAGACCATCGGCGCCGTAAATATCCTGACTGATGGAAAGATCCACTGGGACATCCGCCGCGGCATCGAGGCAGCACTTGCCCTCCTTCCGGGCGATGAAGAGACGAAGAAGACCGTCCTCTCCCAGATCGAAGACTTCTTCCGTCAGCGCATCAAAGCCATCATGCTCGATGAAGGCATCGCCTACGACATCATCGACGCCGTCCTCGCCGGCCCTGTTGATGACATTTATGCCCTCTTCCTGAAAGCCCGCAGCATGGCAGAAAGCCAGCTGAAGGACGAAGCTGACCTCCGACAGGCTGTCACTCGTCTTGCGAATATCACCAAGGGCAAGACCGGCGGCAAGGTTGATCCATCCCTCTTCACCGAAGACGTGGAAAAGAAGCTCCAGGATGCTTTCGAAGCTGTTTCTGCCAAAGCCCTTCCGCTCTTTGCTTCTTACGAGTACGGAAAAGCCCTCCCGGCTCTCAAGGAACTCACGGCTCCGATCAATGACTACCTCGACAACGTCATGGTCATGGTCGATGACGAAGCCGTCAAGAACAACCGCATCTCCCAGCTCCTCGCTACCCTCGCCCTCTTCAATAACTGGGGCGACTTCAGCAAGCTGGTGTGATCGGCTTTCTGGAAATCGTCTTTTCGATAGACTGCTAAAAAAGGGGCTGTGAAGAAATGAATCCTCATTTCTTCACAGCCCCTTTTTACTTTGCTTTCATTTGGTTCAGGGTTCAAGGTTCAGGGTTCAGGGTTCAGGTGGCGGCGAAGCCGCCACCTGAACCCTGAACCCTAGTTACCAGTCAACACACTCCTCTTTTCTCCCTCCTTCCTTTGGAAGGAGGTGCCCCGAAGGGGCGGAGGTTGGCTCTCGAAGCGGTATTTTCACACGCGGGGATGCTAACCCCGCCTCGCTTCGCTCATCTGCCCCTTCCAGAGGAAGGGGCGAGAATGATTCTTAATCGGGCATCGCCCTTTATATAAATTGACGCGAAGCGTCGCTCCACCAAATCCCCCTTCCCATCGGGAAGTAATGCCATTAAGTTAAGCAACAGAACGTTCTTGGCACCCCATCGGGGGAGCTCCCCGAAGGGGTGAGGGGGCTACGTAGCGGTATTGCATGAAAGTGTTGGAATATCGATAGCATCGGACTATTCAATATAGTACGCTATACCGCTAGCATGCCCCATCTCGCTGCGCTCGAAATGGCGTCTCACTGGATTTTAGTGTCGCTTCGCTCCTAAAATCCAGTTCGCTTGCACATATTGCCTTCGGCACTTCCCCGCATAGTGCATAGAAAAAGGATACTTCACGCCGTGGTGTGAAGTATCCCGAAGAATTCGGCACAGCTGCTTTTACCCTTCCTTCTTCATATCAGGGATCAATTTCAGCACGCAGTACAGGAAAGCAAGGAAGGCGAAGGCTGCGCCGGCAAAGCCGATGCATGTGATCGAGACATATGTGCAGAGAAGGCCGCCCAGCCATGTACCGGAGCCTATGCCCAGATTGAAGATGCCGGAGAAGATGGACATGGCGACGGGGGCTTCGACGCTGGTGGTGACCTGAATGGTCTCTGCCTGCAGCCCGACGTTGAAGGCGGTCGCGGCCATGCCCCAGAGGATGCAGAGGGCGCAGATGGCGTAGAGATTTCCTGCAAGCGGATAGAAGAGGGAAAGCGCGATGACGAGGAGGAGGATCGTTGAGGCTAGGAGAGAATAGCGGTGCGCGTTATAGAGCTTCGAGAAGAGGAAGCTGCCGAGAAGTCCTGCAAAGCCGAAGACGGTGAGAAGCATGGTGATCCAGTCAGCCGGGAAGTGAGAGATCTGCAGCATGAAAGGCTCGATGTAGCTGTAGCAGGTGTAGTAACCGGAGGAGACAAGGAAGGAGAGGAGAAAGATGCCTGCGAGGACTTTATTTCTGAAAAGTTTCGGCACGTCTTTCACGGCGAAAGGCGCATTACCGGAGACTTTCGGGAGCAGGAAGAAGAGGTAGGCGAGTGTCACAAAGGAAATGACGGCCACGCAGGCGAAGGTCATGCGCCATCCGGCGGCGAGCCCGATGAAGCGGCCCATGGGAAGTCCGAAAATCATCGCAACGGATGTCCCAGTGACGACCATGCCCATGGCAGTGGACTGGTGGGAGGCGGGCACGATGCGCGTCGCGATGGGGGTCGCGATGGACCAGAAGACGGAGTGGGCAAAAGCGACGCCTATACGGGAGGCGAGGAGGGTGTAGTAGCCCGTAGAAATCGAAGAGAATACCTGTGATACGGCAAAGAGGGCGATCACGCCGAGAAGCAGCGGGCGGAGCGGGATGCGTGAGCAGAGAATCATGAGCGGGAGTGACATCGCCATGACGACCCAGGCATAGATGGAAATCAGCATGCCCGCGCGGGCTTCGGTGATGCCAAAGTCCACCGCAATATCCGTCAGAAGACCGATGGGCATGAATTCTGAGGTGTTGAAAATAAAGGCAGAGAGTGTGATGCCGACGAGCGGCAGCCATTCACGTAAAGTCATAGATGAACCATCCTTTGATAACGTATTTGCATAAGTGCGTAGGTACGTATTATAGCATGCGATGGGTCGGGGTTCAAGGTGAGGGTCAGCGGGTACAGCAGGGGGGCTTTGGTATGCAAGGCAGAGGAGAAAATGGGAAAAGGCTCTGCTCCTTGGTGCAGATACGGGTAGTCCCCTATCCACAGCTGGCGCGGTCCCCCTTCCCCGAAGGGGAAGGCAAAGAAGTGCGCGCTGCGCGCCCTTTTCTATGGGCGATGCCCGAAGGTCAGCGGATAGCAGGTTTCCCGTTTGCAGTTTTCTGACATTGACCGCCAAACCGCGAATGACAAAGATTTCTCACTGGCGCTCGAAATGACGATACGAGAGAGTCCCCAGTTCCCAGTCCCTAGTAACCAGTCACTAGTCACTAGTCACAAGATCGCCCCAATCAAAAACCCGCCCTGCAGAGCAGAGCGGGTTTTTAACGATGCATCACCTCATCGCTTCTTTGAGCTGGGCGCGGAAGATGCCAGTGCCGCCGTTTGCGGGATGGCGCAGGCCCGTCACGGAGAAGCCGGCCTCGGTGAGTGTCATCTCACTCTTCCTGCCGATGGCAAAGAGCGGAAGGGTACCAGTGAGGGTGAGGAGCTCTTTCGTATACGTGAGGCCGATGGTGAGCTCTTCGTCCTTCGGTGTGCGGTTCGTGAGGAGATTTCCTTTTTTATAAGGATGGAAAGGAAAGATGTTCCACAAGAGAAATTCATCGGGGGCAAGGCCGGCTTCAAGGCATGCGCTCCAGACGACGGAGTCGGTGGGCTCATTGAAGCCTTTCTCTTTCTGAGCAGTCTTCGTGATGAAGGGGCTGTCCATCCGGCTGGTACGCATGCCTTCGCGGCCTAGGATCATTCGGCTCGTGACTTTGGGATGTTGGTTCAAGAGCATACGCTCGCAGGTCATGGCGATGCCGGAGAAGTGCCCGCCCTGATAGCCGCAGGCTTCGGCGATGAGAAGGATCTTGGCCCGCCCGATGCGCCGGGCGAGGTAGTCCGTAAGCTGTTCTTTGCGGATAGAGACGGCACCATTGACTTCGTAGTCTGCGTCCGTATCACGCCATGGGTTGAAGACGTTCTCGCCCTCGTAGGCGGAGAGGGCAGTGAGAAAATGGGGGAGATTGTCGTTCATAGGGGCCTCTTGAAAATGAGAAATGAGAAATGAGAAATTAGGAATGAAGGTGGCGGCTTCGCTGAGATCCTTCGACTCAGGTCGCAGCTGTTCTGGCATTCGTTATCTCGCATACGACGTTTCTTGCCGCTCAGGATGACGAAATGGGGTGATGCCCGAAGGTCAGGGGGAGCAGGTTTCCCCTTGGTGTTTTTCTGGCATCGGCAATTTGACCGCGAAGGACAAAGATTTCTCGCTTGCGCTCGAAATGACGATATGAGAGAGTCTGATGTCTCCCAGTCCCTAGTCACCAGTCCCCAGTCCCCACAAACCGATAAATTGTCCCTGCTTTTGTGGTTTCTACTTTTTGAAAACGGGGGGCGAGCGACCAGGCGGCAAAGTATTTGGCTTTTCCGTTTGCTACATAGAGATAGCTAGGCGCATCAGAGGCTTTGGCGGCTTCGATGAATTGTTCTTCGTTTACGGTGGGGATGGGAGATTTCTTATCCCAGCGGGCATCGCGCTTTTCCTGGTCCAGCAGCGGTTCATCAGGCAGGAGGCGTGTCGCGATGTCGCCTGTGTAGTAGCTGTAGCTGGCAGGATAGGTGAGGAAAAAGTAGTGTTTTCCTTTTTCTTCGTGGACGGCGCTTTCGATTTCGAATGCCGAGCGTGTCATCATGAAGTGGGGAAGGCCTTCGGAGATACAGCAGAGGAAGGCGGACGCCGTGACCGCAGAGATGATGGTGAGGCGCTTGAACTGGTTTGCTTTCCAGCGGATGAGGTAGGCGAAGAGGCCATAGGCGAGGACAGCGTAGAAGACCAGCCAGTTTCCTTCCTTAAGACGAAAGGTGCCGGCAAAGAGCGCCGCCATAAGGATCAGGAGTCCGAGGCCGCCCAGGATGGAGGGGACTTTCTCGCCCATGCGGATACGGAGCGCGCCGAAGGCGGCAAAGGTGATGGCAGGGACGACGGCGATGTAGGAGTAGGTGACGTATTTCGTGGCCATCAGGGTGTAGAAGAGGATGGTGCCCCAGCACCAGACCATGAGGAAGAGGTAGAAGGCGCCTTTCTCTTTCCAGCGCATTTTCATTTCATAGAAGGAAACGAAAGCCCATGGGAGGAGCGAGGCAGGAAGGAGGATGAGGTAGTAGTACCAGTGGTTATCTTCCGGATGCTCGGAAGAGGTGGCGCGGAGGACGTTGTGCAGTCCCAGAAATTCATTGATGAAATCACTGCCGTGGATCGCATACATGCCGCCGTACCAGGGAAGGACGATGGCAAAGAAGGCGAGAAGCCCCTGCCAGGGGAAAAGGCGGAGGATGGTCTTCGGCTCTTTCATCGAAAGGCACCAGATGACAAGGAGAAGGCCGGGAAGGACGAGGCCGACGGGGCCTTTCGTGAGGCAGGCAAGCCCCGCGGCAGCGTAGGCGATCACCAGATGCTTTTTGCTGGTTTCTGTGATGCCGATGTAGGCAGAAAACATGGTCGGGATGGTGAAGAGGAGGAGGATGCTGTCGGTGATGATGGCGTGGGAGATCACCCAGCACTCCAGCGAGGTCGCGAGCATGACGCCGGCCCAGATGGAGACAACATTGTCTTTCAGGATGCGCCGGAGATACCAGATGAGAAGTGTCACGGAGAGGGCGCCTGTAAGTACTGCCGGCAGGCGGGCGACGAGGTCGGTGAAGCCAAGTACGCTGTAGGACAGGGAGAGGAGCCAGTAGACCATGATGGGCTTGTCATACCAGTAGATCCCATAGATCTGCGGGGATATCCAGTCGCCAGACTTCACCATTTCACGGGCGGTCAGTGCGTAGTTCGACTCGACCGGATCGGTGATCGGAAGCAGCCAGCTACCCCAGAGGAAGAAGAGAAAGGCGATGATGAAGAAGCTGATAAAAGAGATCAGGGTGCTGCGTTCGTTCTCTTTGGCAAGCTGCGCCTGTTTTCTCTCACGCTTTTGACGTTTTGTACTCAAGGAGACCTCCTGTAACTAAAACTGTGACATGGTAAAGCGGCGTACCCATCAGAAAGCGCCGAAACATAGAGAGTGATGGTCATATCTCATGTCATGCATGGCCTATCAGATCGGACGATGATGGAAACGGCAGCTCCTCATGGCTCTGCATGTCTTACCAGAAATACCGCTGTATCCTTTTCCCACAGCAGCCGATTTTCTGCTTTCAGCTTTTCCGGCCAATGGTCATAGATCTTTTTCTGCACGAGAATGTAGGCATGATCCGGAAGGGCGAGGGCATTGTCTTTGCCGGGAAGAAGGACGCCGTCGGCTTCATTTTTTTCCGTTTCCCGGCGTTTTCGTTCGTCAAATTCCGGAAGGGCTTTTCCGTAAATATCCGTGTAGAAGGCGATGGATGGTCGGTAGAAGGTATCGATATAGACCGGAAGTTCAGGCGCCTTTTCTGTTTCCAAGAGCGTCTCTGCAATGGCCTTTGAGGTGAAGAGGCTGGAAACGGGAGCGGCAAAGAGGCCCCAGACGGATGTCACGAAGAGAAGGATGAGGCAGGCCTGCGAGCAGAGGAAGCCACGCATACGCCCCTTTGACAGCATGCGGACAGAAAAGAGAGCAGAGAGGATCATGAAGAGGGAAATGCCGTATTTCACTATAGCGCCGCCTGCGGGTGTAAGCGGCGCGAGGCTGATGGCGATAGCGGTCGTCAGAGCAAAGAAGAGATGGAAGCCCATGAGGGACTTGGAAACATGCCCCGCTTCTCTGATCTCCGTGAGATATTTCCCGGCCAGAAGCGAGAGCGGAGGAAACATCGGAAGGATGTAGGAGAAGAGCTGCGTCGAGGAGAGCGTAAAGAAAAGGAAAATGAAGAGCGCCCAAATGATGAGGTAGAAGAGGACAGGGTCTGATCTCCATTTCCGTAAACGCCGAAGGATACCGGGCAGTGTGCCGGTCCATGGATAGAAACCGGCGATCAGGACGACGAGGTAGAGCCAGTAGTGGTTCTGCCCGGCATGCTCCGGGCTGATGAAGCGCGTCACATTGTGATAGCCGAGAAAGGTATCGATGAAGGCATCTCCATGGATCATGCCCATTGCCAGGTACCAGGGAAGCCCCACGAGACAGGCGAGGGGGATCCCCCAGGTCCAGCCCAGTGCCATGATATTTTTGAAAGTGAAGGATCTCGAGAAGATCATCCAAAGCCCTACGATAAGTGCTGGAAATCCGAAGCCGATCGGGCCCTTCGCAAGGAGCGAGAGACCGCAGAAGATATAGGCGGGGATATATTCCTTTCGAAGAAATGAAATGAGGGCGACGGTGAGCGTGAAGGTCAGCGTCGCATCCGTCACCGAGCTTCTGGCAAGGACGATGATCTCCAGAGAGGAGGCAGAGATGAAGGCACCGTAGAGCGCAGCCTTCTCACCTACTAGCTTTCGCATAGACAGGTAGAGGTAGGGCGAGAGCAGCGCACCCATCAGGATCGAAGGGAGACGGGCACTCGCGGTCGAGACTCCGAAGAGAGTGAAGGAGATCGATTCCAACCAATAGAAAAGCGGCGGCTTGTCGTACCAGAATTCGCCATAGATGCGGGGAGACAGCCAGTCGCCTGTAGAGAGCATTTCCTTCGCTGTCTCGCCGTAGACTGGCTCATCTGGGTCGAGCAGAGGAATGAGACCGGAAAAAGTGCCGTAGAGGGCGAGACAGAAAAGGAAAAGTAAGATGCAGTTTTTATTGAGCTTCATGTTTATTATTCTTATGTTTCTGATAGAAATGGAAAGCCGCTGCGATGATGGCGCAGATGACGATGCAGACAAGAGCGATCTCCAGCTTGTAAGAGAGGAGAGAATGCCAGTTTTCTCCCAGCATGGCACCCATGTAGACCAGAAATATGGTCCAGGGGATAGTGCCGATGATGGTCAGAATCGTGAATTCCGGGAGGGGAAATTGTGCGATGCCCGCAGGCAGGGAAATGAAGGTACGGATCCCCGGAAGCAGACGGCCGGTAAAGACCGCAATGCCGCCGTAGGTCTCAAACCAGTTTTTTGCGGCGATCATTTTTTTCGCGCCCATACCGCCTTTCTGTGTGTGGCGAAGGATCATGTCGCGCCCGCCCTTGTAGCCCATGTAGTAGGAGGCCAAGGAGCCGATCAGCCCAGCCAGTGTGCCGATCAAGATCGTCGGCCAGAAGGAGAAGACACCCTGCGAGACGAGGAAACCCGCAAAGCCCAGAATGATCTCACTGGGGATGGGGATATTCATGTTTTCGAGCGCCATACAGATAAAGAGCGCAAGATAGCCCCATTCAGAGAGAAAAGATATGATGAATTCCATAGATAGGGTCCTTTTGAAAAAACAAGTATAACAAGGGGCAGGATCGGATGATGGCAGGCGTCACTCACGGAGTCAGCCGCCGGGTCACTCGCTATCGGCTGGCCCTATTTCTAAAGCCTAGACCCTGATTCCTATCATCACTATATCAGATATTGTTTTCGATTTTTTAAATAAATTGTGGGTATTCGTAGAATCATATATATTCTAAACTATAGCATGGATAAAGGGGTGGGTCAATACAAAGAGCAGGCATGAAAAGAAGAGCAGGGACTCGCTTCTCTTGCCCCTCCGTGGGAAGCGATCACCTGTTTCGTCTTCCTTGCATGAAGAGGCTGGAATCTGTTTGATATGAATATTTATTCGAAAAGCCAGAATAATTTGACATATGTCCGAAGAATTGATAAGATACAAACAGTTGGTTTACTGCTCTTTTATATATGTATAGCATATGGAGATGATCAGAATGATGAATAAAAAAATGAAAATTCTTCTGGCGATGGGCGCTATGGCAGCGGTGGTCCTTGCTTCCGGCTGCGGCGGCGATGCAAAATCCGGCGAGAGTGCAGCGAAGTCCGGCTCCGGCATCCCGAAAGTCATTCGCGTCGGCTCGGAAACCACGTTCCCGCCATTTGAATTTACCAAGGATGATAAATATGTAGGCTTCGACCTGGATCTTGCGGATGCGGTCATCAAACAGATGGGCAGCCAGATGGAATTCAAGTCCATGGGCTTCGATGCGCTGATCCCGGCTGTCCAGTCCGGACAGATCGATCTCATTGCAGCCGGTCTCGATGCGACACCGGAACGCGAAAAGCAGGTCGCTTTCTCCGATCCCTATTTCACACAGAATGGCTACATCATCATTGTCAGAAAAGACAATGATGATATCAAGGACTGGGCAGATCTGGAAGGCAAGAATGTCGGTGCGCAGGTCGGCACGCAGCAGGTGAAGCTCGCGCAGGAAGCCAAAGCCGCACAGGTAAAGCAGCTCGACTCGAATTCTCAGGCATTCATGGAACTGCAGGCTAAGACGCTTGATGCGGTTGTCATCGACCAGCCTGTCGGCATGTACTACCTGAAGCAGGGCGGTGACAAAGATCTGAAGATTGTCGGCACCTCCAAGGGCGCCAACGGCATGGTCTTCGCAGTGAAGAAAGAAAATAAAGAGCTGCAGGCGGCGGTGAATAAGGCGCTGAAGGAGATCAAAGCAAACGGGACCTATGATAAGATCTTCGAAAAATGGTTCGGCAAGCAGGAAAAGAAATAAGAGTGACAGGATAGAAGGAGCGGGCATTGTCCCGCTCCTTTTTGCGTGCGTGCCATCGCTGACCGGAAGGACGGTTCCCTAACGTTGAAAATTTAAAGTTTTTAGAAAAACAGCACAGGATGCCAGATCTTATTAGAAATACTTGAAGTTTTAAAGTGTAAAAATGGTCAAATTTCAGTATACTTTTTGTATACGATTCTGCAAAGATTTAAGGAAACGCTGATCAAATCACAGAATCAGATTTCATATGGATTTTTATACATAGCGTCGTCGACATTCTTCTTAAATAGCTCGCTATTCGCGTCGGATGTCTCCTCGCTCTATATAAAAATCCAAGAATGAAATCCGATAACGATTTAATCAGTGTTTCCTTAAAAACATTTGATCTCGGGAGGAAATCACATGAACAAAAATGTAGTGAAATCAGCCGCTTTCGTTCTGGCAGCCAGTGCTATTTTCTTTTCCACCGGATGCGGCGGGGAAGAGGGGAGCAGCATGGCGACGCCGAAGAAAAAGCTCAGTGTCGCTGTGGAGGCCTCCTATGCCCCCTTCGAATATAAAGATGAAAACGGTCACATCATCGGCTTCGATGTGGATCTCATGAAGGCAGTCGCACAGAAAATGGATGCGGAGGCAGAGTTCAATAACCTGCCTTTTGAACAGATTTTCCACTTCGTCGGTGACAAGAAGATCCAGCTTGGGATCTCTGCCATCGGCGCAACGGAAGAACGTAAGAAGCACGTGTCTTTCAGTGATCCATACTACAGCTTAGGAAGCTACGTCATCGTAGTCCGTCCGGGAACGGAAGGGATCCATGGGCCGGAAGATCTGAAGGGGAAGATCGTAGCCGCCGAACGTGGTACTACGAATGAAATGAAAGCAAAGGAGCTTTCTCCGGCGCGCACGGTGATGCCTGACTACTATAAGGATGTCTTCAAGGCCGTGGAAGAGGGAGAAGCCGATGCAGCTATCGTGGATGAGCCGGGAGCGAAGTACTATCTGGAGCACGGCGGCAGAGGCAAGCTGACCACGGCTGGCACCATCTCGACCGGAGAGCAGTTCGTCATCATCATGGCGAAGGATGACAAGGCGATGCAGCAGGAAGTCAATGCGGCGCTGAAGAAGGTCATGGAAGACGGGACCTATGACAAGCTCTCGCAGAAGTGGTTCTTCAAAAAAGCAGCCGATGAATCGAAAAAATAACAGCCGACGATGCGCCGGCAAATAAAAAGCTATGGTGAAACAAAAGTTTCATCATAGCTTTTTTGTTCATGGCGCGTGGTTAACCGGTGGGCGTGCCGTCCCTTGATTGCGAATGAAAGCGTTGCTCAAATGAGGAATGAGAAATTAGAAATGAGAAATGGTGGTGCGGCGCATAAAATCAAAAGCGCCGCAGAGTACAAATAGTGGCGATGTCCACTTCTGACTTCTGATGTCTCTTAGTCCCTAATCCCTAATCTCTAATCCCTAATCTCTAATCCCTAGTCCCTAATCCCTAGTCACCAGTCACGAGTCACTAGTCACGAGTCACTAGTCACGAGTCACTAGTCCCTCAAGGCCTTCATTCCAGATCCGTCTTGTGGAACAGGACTTTGATGAAGGCGGCGATGACCTCGGGATCGAAAAGGATGGAGGAGCCACTGAAGATTTCACGTGTGACTTCAGCCTTTGTCTTCTCTGAGAAGTCCGGTGAGGAATAGATGGCGGTATCGTAGTAGTCTGCGACGGCAATGATCCGCGCGCCGAGAGGAATATTCACGTTCTTGAGGTGCTTCGGAAAACCGGTCCCGTCCCAGTGCTCGTGATGGCAGCGGATGTAGGGAAGAAGATCCTGACAACCAGGGATGGACTCGAGCATATTTGCGCCAAGCTCCGGATGCTTTTTATACAGCGAGAGCTCTCTTCGAGAAAGGTAGGGCGCCTTGGACAGGATCTGATTCGGCAGGGAGAGAAGGCCGATGTCATGCAGAAGCCCCGCATAGCGGATGAGCGTGATCTCATTTGAAGGCAGCTTCATATACACGGCTGTCGCAGCTGCATAGTTCGAGACGCGGACAGAGTGGTCGTAAAGCGCAGCGGATTTCAGACGCAGCAGGTCTGCAAAATGTAGAGTGATGGTTTCGAGCATGTTTTGCGTTTCCCGGAAAGAGATCGGGTTTTGAAAGAGAGACGAACTATACATGGTGGTTCCTCTGTGAAAAAGGGTTAAAGGTTCAGGGTTCAGGGTTCAGGGTTAGCCCTTGGGGCGTGCCGCCCCCCTTGATTGTAGATGAAAGTCTCGCATGAATGAGAAATTAGAAATGAGAAATGCGAAATGGTGGTGCGGCGCATAAAAAATCTGAAGCGCCGCGAAGTATAAGAAGTATAAATAATGGCGATGCCATGAGCTGGCATTCCAGTCACTAGTCATGAGTCACCAGTCACTTGAGACTCCTAATCCCTAATCCCTAGCTACCAGTCACAAGTCACTAGTCACTTGTTTTTTCCATCCAATGACTCATGTAAGAGCATTCGGAGTGGACGATATAGTGATGGCGGATGGCCCATTCATAGAGGGCAGAAGCCAGTTTTCCGGCGATGCCGCGTCCGGCGAGGGCATCGGGGACTTTTGTATGGGTGACGGTGAGAATATTTCCCGCGCAGGTATACTCCATATAGGCGGTTCCTTTCGGGTCTTCCTGTAGAAATCGACAATGGGCTTCATCATGGATAATCATAAGAGGAACCTCCTGTTTTCTGCAAAAGACACAATGAACATTGTACACAATTTAAAGACAAAGGTCAAAGAAAATCTGAAAAATATATAAATCCCATCAGGTATGGTATAATTGGTGCCAGAGGCGGCAGCAGGCAGATCTCCGGCGAATACGCTGTATTTCTGCTGGATTCCGTTTCCTTCTCCGTATGCTGATCCTCTGGCTATCATACTATATATATGCCATTGATGAGGTAATTGCACAACAATTATAATTATTATACTATAAATAGTTCTGCTTTTCATCACAGGTAAAATCTATAAATACGTACGAATCTTTCAATATCGGAGGACAGCGCTTATGAGCGATATCATTTATTTTCTGCATCACAGCGGATTCATCTATGAAAATGAGACGAGCCTTCTTGTTTTTGATTTCTACAAAGACACAGAGAATCGGCTGGAGACGCTTCTTAAGGATTCTAAGAAGAAATTGTATTTCTTCGTGAGTCATTATCATGCCGATCATTTCAACCGCGATATACGAAGGTGGGAAGAGCGGGCAGAGGCCTACATCATGCATAAGAACTGCTGGCTGACGATGGACAGGGAAGAAAAGAAGCATCTTATGGTCCCCGGAGATACGCTGACGCTCGGCGATCTGACGGTCACTATGTATGGCTCGACAGATGAGGGGGGCTCGTTTCTGGTCAAAAGTGGGGGCAAGACGATCTTCCACGCGGGAGATCTGAACTGGTGGCACTGGGCCGGCGAACCGGCGGCGGATAATCTGGCCGCCAGGCGGGATTTCTTCCATGAGCTGTCCCGTTTTTCTGAGAAACAGGTCGATGTGGCCTTTTTCCCGGTGGATGCTCGGCAGCAGGCGGCCCGCGAGTGGGGCGTCATGGCATATCTTGAAAGGGTAGAGCCGAAGCTCCTCGTCGCGATGCATGCTTTCGGCAAGCGCTGGCTTCCCTCTTATGAATTTCTCTGGCATTATCCGGAACAGAAGCTCTGGATCCCCGAAAAGGATGGAGATGTCAAGGAGACTGAGTCTTAGCCCGGGCGATCTCTGATTTTGGTTTAAGGAAATGCTGAACGGATCAGTATTTCCTTACCTTTGACACGAAGGATTATATAACCGGCATGGGAGGAACTTTATGACAAACGGCTGGATGTGGATCATTGGCATTATGCTGATTGGCGGATTCATCCTGCAGATGACGCCGCTCATGTTTTATTTGTACGCGGTCTTTGGGGTGCATCTCTCTATCCTTTTGATCTCGTACCTGATCCTTCGAAGAGAGCGGGGCATCGATCTGCGGGCGAATATGCTCTTCATGCTGGGGCTTACGGTGATCAATATCATGACGGATCTTGGAATCATGAATTACCATATGTCCTGGGCAGCGGTGGCGGCTCTTTTTGTATGGTCTCTCTTCGGGGGAGGAAGAAGGAGTTAGGGGGCTGGTGACTTGTGATGAGTAGCTAGGGATGAGTGGCTAGGGATTAGGAGCCCCGAGTGACAAGTGACTGGTGACTAGAGATTAAAAGCAAGCGGTGAGTGAAATAGCGCAGTTAGAACGCTGACAGTTCTGCAAGAAAGATCTCTACTACGCTCGAGCTGACGATGGCGCGAAGCGCTATCAAAATTCTGCGGCGCTTCTGATTTTTATGCGCCGCACCACCACTCCTAACTCCTAACTCCTAACTAGAAAGCGTGACGTTTTCAAATGGAATCAAAGGGCAGCACGCCTCACGGGCTACCCAGCCCTCTATCTCAACCTTGACAATAAAAAATAAACATTTTAAAATTGATGCAGTACTGAATCATCGTGATACGATGCCCGTCGTGTGTGCAGCGTACTCGACGGATCAGCACGTTTCAAGCTGCAAGCCCAGTGAGAACTCCGCGAGCGGAGGGATTCTTATTATAGATAAAGGCTATCTGTCGGCCTTTTCGCCATCATCATCTGCTGAAATTTTTCAAAGGATGTTTTGTGTCATAGGAACCTTTTCTCTTGAAGGATGAAAGACCATTTACCACGGCCTGCACTTTCCGGCGTGTCCGGAGCTACGTATTTTCTATCTTAAAATAATAAAATCAGAAAGAGAGAGGTGAACCATTTGACACTGGATGAAGTTTTACTTTACGTCATTCTCTGTGGTATCGCAGCGGCTGTCTGCGGTACGGGGATCGGCTACCTGCTGCGCAAGCGCATTGCGGAAGCCCGGATCGGTTCTGCAGAGGAAAAAGCGAAGCAGATCGCAGAGGATGCGAAAAAGATGCTGGATGCAGCGTCTCGTGAAGCGGAGACGCTGAAGAAAGAGACACTGGTACAGACCCGCGAGGAGATTCATAAGCTCCGCGAGGATATGGAAAAGGAAAACAAGGATCGCCGCGATGAGCTGGCGAAGTACGAGCAGCGTCTGGTACAGAAGGATAATAATCTGGATCAGCGCAGCAACAATCTGGAACAGCGTGAATCACAGCTGGACCGCAAAGAAAATCAGGTCAAGGCCCAGAAGGAAAAAGTCGATGCCCTGTATGCGTCCCAGCAGGCGAAGCTGGAAGAAATCTCCCAGCTGTCCCGTGAGCAGGCCAAGGATATGATCCTGTCCCGCGTGGATGAAGAGCTGACGCATGAGAAGGCTGTCCGCATCCGCGATGCAGTCGAGGAAGCCAAGAGCAGTGCGGATACCAGAGCGAGAGAAATCATTGCGGCTGCCATTCAGAGAAATGCGGCCGATACTGTATCTGAGACAACGGTTTCCGTCGTAGCTCTTCCGAACGAAGAGATGAAGGGACGCATCATTGGTCGTGAAGGCAGAAATATCCGCGCCATCGAAACGCTGACCGGCGTCGATCTCATCATCGATGATACCCCGGAGGCCGTCATTCTGTCGTGCTTTGATCCGATCCGCCGTGAAGTTGCACGTCTTGCGCTGGAAAATCTTGTGAAGGATGGACGTATCCATCCGGCCCGCATCGAAGAAGTCGTGGCGAAGACGAAGAAAGAAGTGGATAAAGCGATCCGTGAAGCCGGTGAACAGGCTGTCATGGAATGCGGCATTCGCGGCATGAATCCTGAACTCATCAAGACGCTCGGCCGTCTGAAGTATCGTACCAGCTATGGGCAGAATGTCCTGCAGCATTGTATCGATACCTCCTATTTCTCCGGCATTCTGGCGGCTGAAGTGGGAGCCGATGTAGAGCTTGCCAGAAGAGCCGGTCTGCTCCATGATATCGGCAAGGCTGTCGATCGGGAGCAGGAAGGTACGCATGTGGAACTCGGTGTCGAGCTTGCACAGAAATATCATGAATCGCCGCAGGTCATCAATGCCATTGCGTCTCATCATGGGGATACAGAGCCGACCTGTGTCGAGTCTGTACTGGTCGCTGCAGCGGATGCGATCTCTGCTGCCCGTCCGGGTGCCCGCCGCGAGACATTGGAAAACTATATCAAGAGACTCACGAAGCTCGAAGATATTGCGAAATCCTTCCCAGGCGTGGCGAGCTGCTATGCCATTCAGGCAGGACGCGAGCTGCGTGTGATCGTGAAGCCGGAGAAAGTCAATGAGGATCAGGCCGTCATCCTGGCGCATGATATTTCCCAGCGGATCGAAAAGGAACTTCAGTATCCGGGCCAGGTCAAGGTGGTCGTCATCCGCGAGACCCGCGCGACAGATATTGCAAAATAACGTTTACCAAAAGAAGCTGCTTTGGCGGCTTCTTTTTCTTTTCTGTGATAGGTGTGCTATAATGAGGAACACATTAGGGACTGGTAGCTAGTGACTAGTGACTGGTGACTAGGGATTAGGGATTAGGAATTAGATTTAGCCGTTTTCCTGTATCCGTTACATTCGATACATATTGGAAAGACTACGCGATAGATTTCACAGAAATGAATAGAGGTACTCATCATGGATAGAGAAGACTTGGATCAGCAGCTGAAAGAGCATGGGGAAGCCATGCAGAAAGAGATCACCGGATCTCGCAAGGGACGGATGAAGCTCTTCGCCGCAGCACTTGCTCTGCTCGTCATCGGCGGCGCGGGAGGCTGCTTCTTCGGCGAGTTTCCGGCGATCCCGAAGAGGGACGGCGCTTCTTCCTCGTACCAGGTACCGCAGGGGGCGGATAAGAAGCTGCAGGATCTGCCGGCTATCCGCAATACAGCGATCGTGCAGGCGGTGAAAGAGGTCGGGCCAGCGGTCGTCGGCATCACGACCAAGGTCTATGACCGCGACATGTTTAACCGCCGTGTCGAAGTCGGGCAAAGCGTAGGATCAGGGGTGGTCTTTGACAAGAAAGGCTACATCGTGACGAATAACCACGTCGTCTCCGGCAGCAAAGAGGTCAATGTCTCGCTTTCTTCCGGAAAGACAGTCTCCGGCAAGGTAGTTGGCACGGATCCATCGACCGATCTGGCTGTCGTCAAGATCGAAGGCAGTGACGATCTCCCCGTAGCTTCTTTGGGAGATTCCGATGGACTGCAGGTCGGAGAAACGGCGATCGCGATCGGCAATCCATTGGGGCTCGAATTTCAGGGGACTGTGACTGTCGGTGTCATCAGCGCTTTGAATAGAAGTCTTGACGATATCGACCAGCGTTTCAAGCTCATCCAGACAGATGCAGCCATCAATCCGGGCAACTCCGGCGGGGCACTTGTGACGGCTGACGGGAAGGTCGTCGGGATCAATAGCGCCAAGATCGCGAAAGAGGGGGTCGAAGGCATGGGCTTTGCCATTCCGATCAATCAGGCAAAGGGCATCATCTCGCAGCTCATCGACCATGGCAAAGTGACGCGTGCCTATCTGGGCGTGTATGCAGCAGACAAGGATATCGCTGCCCGCTACGGCTACAGCTGGGATCATGAGAAGGGCGTCCTCGTCATGAAGATCGCGGCCAGAAGCCCGATCAGCCTGACTGACATTGAGCCGGGGGACTACATTCTTGCGATCGATGGGAAGGAATGCAATACCATGAAGGAGATGCGGGAAATCCTCGATACTCATAAGCCGGGGGAAAAGATCTCCATCACCTACGAGCACCAGGGAAGAGAAGCCAAGGCGGATGTCCTTCTTGCGGCTGCACCGGAGAATAATAAGTAAGGAAACGATCTGACGAGCGGTTTCCTATCGAGAAAGAGGCCCTATGGACATGGTCTTGGGTCTTGGCGGTATCTCGGGGCATCATTCCGCTTGCAGCGTCGGTCCGCAGAAAAGGAAGAGCTATGAAATTTACACTGCTTGCCATCGGCAAGATCAAAGAAAAATGGATGCGGCAGGGCATCGAGGAGTACGTGAAGCGCCTGAAGCCGATCGCACCTCTGGAGATCATCGCACAGGATGAAGAAAAAATGCCGGAGAATCCATCTCCTGCCATGAAGGAAAGGGTGATGGAGAAAGAAGGAGAGAAGATGCTGAAGTATCTCAGTGACGATGACTGCCTTGTGTTGCTTGATCTCAAAGGGGATCCCATGTCCTCGGAAGGATTGGCAGACTGGATCTCACGGCGTATGGTCACCGGGACGAGCCATTTCTACTTCATGATCGGCGGTCCCTATGGCAATGGGAAGAATATCCAGCAGCGGGCGGATCTCAAGATTTCCATCAGTGCGATGACCTTTACGCACCAGATGGCACGCCTCATCCTCTCCGAACAGCTCTATCGCGCGATGAAGATCATACGGCATGAGCCGTACCATCTATAAAGAGGTTTCCCAGGAAAATCATTTCTCAAGAACCGATGTCTTCTTCGCCAGCCCTCCTATTGCAGTTCCGGCTCGAAAGAATTAAAATATAAATAGAGAAAGTGTTTTCCTCATTTGTTTCAGCATGAACCGATTTTTCGTATGTCCTGCAAGGAGGCCTTATTATGAAATCTCTGAAAGCGAAAGACTTTATGACGAAGTATGTGTTCACGGTATCACCGGATACGACAGTCCAGGAGCTGGTGGGACTTTTCGTGACGCACCCCGTGTCTGCGATCCCGGTCGTGGGAGACGATAATGAGCTTCTTGGCATTGTTTCCGAGGGCGACCTTCTGTACAAGAAGGTGCAGCCGAAGATCCCGCCGCATGTCGATGTCTTAGGCGGCACGGTGTACTACTGCGGCTTTGGGCGGTATGAGAAATCCTTCAGAAAGCTCCTTGCAACGACGGCAAATGATATCATGACGACGGATGTGCGCTGCGTCACACCGGAAACGAATATGGAAGCCATCACGACGCTCATGGTGGATCAGCATCTGAAGACTGTGCCTGTCGTAGAAAAGGCGAAGCTTAGCGTAGAGCGTGAGGGCGAGCAGCCGCCGGCGCGTCTCGTCGGTATCATCACACGCCATGATATTCTGGGGGCTATCGCAGCGACGCAGGTCGAAGAGAATATGAAAAATAGAAAATAGAAATCCATGTTTTCAAAGTAAAAAGAGAAGGCCGCTGGCACTTCTCTTTTTACTTGCAGGCGTTCTCTGTCAATTCCCTCGCAGGCATAGTATAATAAGGAGAATATATTGTTGGTGACTAGGGAGCTGCGAATCCTTGGGTGATTCGCTTTTACAATGGAAGAGGCACTTCATGACGAGAAAATTATTTACCGCACTGAGCCAGCTTCATCGAGGCGTCCTCATCTGTGGTGGCTTTGCGGCCTTCATGCTGCTCGGGGCACTCCTTCTCATGCTGCCTATCTCGCAGACAGGGGCGAAGGAGGTCTCCTTCCTGGATGCGCTCTTCATGTCTGTCAGCATTGTCAGCGTGACGGGGATGAGCATGTTTGATCTGAAGACAGACTTCACCATCTTCGGGCAGCTGGTCGTGCTCTTTCTGATGCAGGTGGGCGGTCTGGGGATCATGACGATGATGGCCATGGTCGGCATCTCCCGGGGGCGGAAGATCCGCCTGCAGGAGAGGCTCCTTATCCGGGATTCCTTCAATCTGCAGACACCGTCTGGTATGGTGATGCTGGTGCGGAAGATCATCCTGATGACGCTCTCTATAGAGTTTTGTGCCGGCACCATCCTTGCGGCCTATTTCTTCACACAGAATGGATGGATCGGCATTTATCAGGGCTACTGGCATGCGGTCTCTGCTTTCACGAATTGCGGTATGGATATCATGGGAAATGATGTCGGATTCGCCGGAATGGCAGCCAATCCGCTGGTCAGCACCGTTGTCTGTATCTCGATGTTTCTGGGAGGCGTAGGCTTCATCGCGCTGGATGATCTTTTGAGGCACCATAGCTGGAGCGCACTGACTCTGAACAGCAAATTCATTCTGGTCATGGAAATGATATTGATCCCGCTGGGCGTTATCGTCTATTTTCTTCTGGAGGGCAATAATCCGGCGACGCTGGGACATCTCAGCACGGCCGAAAAGTGGCAGAGTGCCTTCTTCATGTCGATCTCTTCCCGCATGGCAGGCTTCACTCTCTTTGATATCCACGCCATGAACAATGCGACCGGGCTTATCATCATGCTCTTCATGTTCATCGGAGC
Source organism: uncultured Dialister sp. (assembly GCA_934193095.1). Lineage (GTDB taxonomy): Bacteria > Bacillota > Negativicutes > Veillonellales > Dialisteraceae > Dialister. Next base: position 29,943 of record CAKPUX010000008.1, read on the forward strand.
GGCGCCTGTCTCGACCGCCGGCGGCATCCGCACGACCACCATCGGACTTCTTCTGCTCTCGCTCTGGTCGTGGATCCGTGGGAGAAAAGATGTGGTCATCTTCCATAAACGGGTCGATCCGGAATGTCTGGTGAAAGCATCGAACGTTTTTACACTGGCGATGGTACTGACCTTCCTCACTGCGATGATGGTCTTCCTCTTAGAGCCTGCATCCCACTTCGATTTTGAGGATGCCCTCTTCGAAGCTGTCTCCGCCTTCAGCACCGTCGGCTTCTCGATGGGACTCACGACGGAGTGGAATATCCCCTGTAAAATCGTCATCATGATCGCTATGTTCATCGGGCGTATCGGCGTCATGACGCTCGCCGTCACCTTTGCCGGCCGTCCGAAGAGTCAGATCAAGTATCCGAAGGAAAATATAGTCATCGGATAAAAGGAGAGGGGCTGAAACGCTGCCTTCGGGCAGTTCTCCTCTAGATCCGATCGAACCATTTATTATTGCATAGAATCATCCATCATGAGGTACTCTCTATGGCAAAGAAATTACAGTTTTTCGTGGCAGGTCTGGGCCGCTTCGGCATCAGTGTCGCCGTCACATTGGAAAAGATGGGCTATGACGTTATGGCCATGGACATCGATGAAGAAGTAGTGCAGGATCTTTCAGATACACTGGGCTACGTGGTCTGTGCGGACTGTTCCGATGAGAAGAACCTGGCAGCCATCGGTGCCGGCAATGCGGACATCGCTGTCGTTTCTGTCGGCGATCTGTCGGCCAGCCTGATGACGACACTGCTTTTAAAGGAAATGGGCGTCAAGAAGATCGTCGTCAAAGCCCTGGATCCCATTCATGGAAAAATGCTGCAGAAGATCGGCGCAGACAAGATCATTTACTCAGAGAAGGAAATGGGTGTCCGCGTCGCGCACAATCTGATCTCCCCAGGCATCGTTGACTATATCGAGATGGAAAACAACATCACCATCCTTTCCATTCGTGTGCCGCAGGAGTGGGTGAACAAGAGTCTGATCGATACCGACGTCAGAAGAAAATATAACATCACCGTCGTTGCGATCAAGCGCGGAGGAGATATGTTCGTCAATCCGAGACCAGATATGAACATGAAGGAACAGGATATGCTCATCATTCTGGGAGACTCGGAAAGTGTCAAGCGCGTCACCGAGTCGCTGGAACAGTAAAAGAGGATGGGCAGCCGGCGGGCTCCTCCCATGGCTTCGGCCTCTTTCCACCCGAATCTATGGGCAGACTTTCCCCTGGAGGCTTAATCCAATTTTCACATTGAAATCCCTTGTTTTTTTATGGTATCATACATATAATTGACGTTTGTAGGACAGCGCCGCCCCTTTTGGCTGCGGCATCAGATAGATCTTTGCTTTCAGTATTTCATCAGTACAGGAGTGATTCCTTTTGGAAAAATTAGTAATTCATGGTGGACATCCCCTGCGTGGACACGTCCGTGTTTCCAGCGCAAAGAATGCCGTTCTTCCTATCATTGTAGCGACACTTTTGCCTGAGACACCGGCATCCATTGTCGATACACCGAATCTCGATGATGTGGTGACCATTTGCAGTGTACTGGAGTCTTTGGGCGTCAAAGTCCAAAGAGAGGACAATGTCCTGACTTTTGATGCATCCGGGGTGAATAAGACCGAAGCTTCTTATGAGCTTATGAGCCGCATGAGAGCCTCTTTCCTGATCATGGGACCGCTTCTGGCCAAGATGGGGCATGCGAAGATCGCGCTTCCCGGGGGCTGCATGATCGGCAGCCGTCCGATCGATCTGCACCTGAAAGCCTTTGAAGCCATGGGGGCAGAGATCAATGTAGGCAACGGCTATGTCGAAGGATATGCACCGAAGGGGTTGAAGGGCACGACCATTTATCTCGATTTCCCGAGTGTCGGCGCGACAGAGAATATCCTCATGGCAGCTGCTACGGCAGAAGGCCGTACCATCATTGAAAATGCGGCGGAAGAGCCGGAGATCGTGGATCTCGTGACGTTCCTGAATTCCATGGGGGCAAACATCAAAGGCGCAGGGACGAATATCATCCGTGTCGAAGGTGTCAAGAAGCTGGAAGGCGTCGCTCATACAGTCATTCCAGACCGTATCGAAGCGGGGACCTTCATGATCGCAGCGGCTATGGCCGGCGGCGATGTCGTGATCGAAAATGTATTGAATGAACATCTGAAGCCGCTCCTCGCAAAGCTTGGAGAAGCAGGCGTCAAGGTGATCAAGGATGTCGACAGTGTCCGTGTCATCAGTGATGGGCATATCCGCTCTACGGATATCAAGACGCTGCCCTATCCGGGCTTCCCTACGGATCTGCAGGCGCAGTTCATGGCACTCATGACTGTGGGCAGCGGCGTCAGCCGTATCACAGAGACAGTATTTGAAAATCGTTTCATGCATGCCGGCGAGCTGCAGCGGATGGGGGCTTCCATTCAGGTCGAAGGCCGCTGTGCGATCGTTGAGGGCGTTCCCTTCCTGACAGGTGCATTCGTCAGAGCGACGGACCTTCGTGCAGGGGCAGCACTGACACTGGCCGGGCTCGCTGCGCACGGAGAGACAGAAGTGGGCGAGCTTCATCATATTGATCGTGGTTATGACCATCTTGTAGAAAAGCTGCAGGGGTTAGGAGCAGACATTGTCCGTGTCGATCGAGACTAAAGCACTGGCGGAGAAGGCGGAGCGTCTGGCGGGGCAGAAGACCCTTCTGGACTGGATCGGCTCTTTTGGCTCAGAAGACATCGGCGTCGATATCGGGACGTCGAATGTAGTGATTTACGTCAAGCATAAGGGCGTCGTATTTCCAGAAGCCTCTGTGATCGCCCGCCACGCCGTGACGAAGGAATTCTTCGCTTACGGTATGAAGGCAGAGGAAATGGAGGGCAAGGCGCCGCGGGACATAGAGATCGTCCATCCGATGAAGCGAAGTGCGATCATCGACTATAACGGGGCGGCTTATCTTTTGAATTCCATCGTGAATCAGTCGTATTTGAAAGGGATGTTCTTTCATCCGCGTCTCATGATGTGCGTGTCTCGGGGTATGGGCAGCGTACAGAGAAGGGCGCTTTTGGAAGCGGCTGTGGCTATGGGCGCACGGAAGACAGTCCTCATCGATCAGCCTATCGCGGCGATGATGGGTCTCGGGCTCACGGGGGATAACTGTCAGGGCGCTATGATCGTGGATATTGGCGGCGGCTCGACGAAGGTTTCCGTGCTTTCGAAACACGGGATCGTGGTCAGCCATTTCTCACCGGAGTCCGGACTGGAAATGGATCAGGCCATCATGGCGGCTATCCGCGACAAGTATCATATCCGCATCGGCCGCAAAGAGGCGGAAAGCCTCAAGATCTCGCTGGGCGCCTACTGGGATCTGGATCAGGCGCCGCGCGTGGCTGAAACGTATGGCCTTTCCATCGTATCGGGATCGCCGGTCAAGATCGCCGTAACGGCTGAAGATGTGGCGCATGCCATCAATCCGATCCTGTACAGGATTTTCAAAAACATTCAGGATGTGCTGCAGAGGACGCCGCCGGCGCTTCTGGCAGCGATCCGAGAGCAGGGCATCATGCTGGTCGGCGGGGTGTCTCAGCTAAAGGGCATCGATGAGCTGATCACCCGTATCACCGGGATCGCAGCGAAGGTAGCGGAGAGACCTTCCTATGTGAATGCCATCGGTGCCGGGGCTTCGCTCAACTATATCAATGCATTCAGAGACTCACTGCAGGATCTGCACTGAGCAAAAGCGGAGAGATCGCATTCCATCGACACATACATGGGGATATAACATTCATTTGTTATGTCCCTTTTTATTTTCTTCATGCCAAGAGGCAGATAAAATGGTAAAATATAATATACCTATATGTGAATTTTACAACACAGGGAGGTACATCATGAGAAACGCGATGAAAATCGGCTTGGCGCTGGCAGCACTTGTGGCTGCCGGTGTATATAGCGTGTCTGCGGAGGACGTCTCGCAGCAGGCTGTACTGAATGGGACGGTCGTTTCTGTCATAGAGGCAGGCACACCTGTCAAGGAAGGCGATGTACTGGTCTCTGTGGACTCACTGGTCGGCGGTGTACCGGCGGCGAGAGCCGATCGGGATGGCGTGGTCAAAGAGGTCCGCGTCCAGAAGGGCCAGACGATCGCCAAACAGGACGTCGTAGCGGTGCTGGAGAGCAAATAAAAAAGCCGGCATCTGGCACGTCTTCTTCGCTCCCCAGACGGCCTGTCTTTTGCCTTTCATTGGAATCCTGCTGCACCTATGCGGATGTATCCGATGAAATCGCCATTTCTGATTTCAAACTTATATTTCGGTAAGGGGGATCCTATGCCCAATCGGTTTAAAAAGTCAATGAAGCATCTGGCAGCGGCTGTCTGCCTCACGCTTTCCTGCGTGATGCCTTGTGCAGCACAGGAATTTCTTCCTGTGTCAGAAGTACAGGAGGGTATGCATGGCTATGCCAAGACCGTCGTACACGGTACGAAGATCGAGACCTTCGATGTCGATGTGCTGGGCATCATGAAAGACAAGGGAGCGACCGGCGGAGATCTGGTGCTGGTGAAAGTATCCGGGCCCCTGATCGATCAGACAGAAGGCATCGCGCAGGGGATGAGCGGCAGTCCGGTCTACATCGATGGGAAGCTGCTCGGCGCAGTGGCGTATGGATTTCCACAGTCCGGCGGGCGCATCGGCATGGTGACGCCGATCGGTGACATGCTGAAGCTCTGGACCATCGATGACGGAAAGGACACCGGTCTTACGCCGCCATCCTCCAAAGGGCTGATCCCGCTTACGACGCCGCTCATGGCGAGCGGATACACCCCGGATGCGATGGATTTTCTCACAGGGAAAATGCAGGATTTCCACATGGTCCCATTTGCTTCCGCATCTGCCTCGCAGGATGATGTGCCGCAGTCGCTTGAACCGGGAAGTGCCGTCTCGGCAACCATGGTGACAGGCGATCTCAAGCTCGGCGCTGTCGGGACGGTCACTTATGTCGACGGCGATCGCATGGTGGCTTTCGGGCATCCGTTCATGGATCGCGGAAATACCGATTACTTCATGCACAATTCCTATATCTTCACTGTCATCCCGAGCAAGAATATCCCCTTCAAGCTGGGGTCCGTTGGTGCGGAGATCGGCATGGTCAACCAGGACCGGGGAGCCGGTATCGGCGGAATGATGGGGAAGCTCCCACACGCTGTCTCGCTTCATGCGTCCGTGACCGATGAAGATACGAAGAAGAAGGAAGATCTCCATGTACGCATGATCCCGAATGAAGCGCTGCTGCCGACCTTATCCGTTACTTCGGTGTACCATGCGATCAGCAATGCTATGGATCGCAAAGGACAGGGGACGGTCGATTTCACCTATACGCTTTACCCGGAGGATATGAAGCAGAAGCCTTTCACCCGAAGCAATATGTACTGGTCGTCCAAAGACATCGCGGAGCGAAGCGTAGATGAGCTCTACAATGTGGTACGGCTTCTCGAGCAGAACCGTTTTGAAAAATATCCTCTTCGCAGCATTATGGTCGACATGCATGTGACGAGTGAACGAAAGACCGCGCAGCTTCTCGATGCCTCGGCGTCTCCGATCATCGTGAGCCCGGGCGATACCATCTATGTACGCGCGCGTCTTTCTCCCTACAGGGGAGAAGTCTTCTATAAGGACCTGACATTCACCGTGCCGAAAGATCAGCCGTACGGAGATATGATCCTTGAAGTCCGCGGCGGCGGTGTCGTGCCGCTCCCCTACCTCATCCAGCAGCAGAAGTTCAATTTGACCGATGAGATCTTAGACCGCATCCGCACGTACAAGGATTTCAATGACCTGCACAGCCGCTTGATGAAGGAAGACCAGAACAATCAGGTCGTTGTGGAGATCCTGGATCCGGAGGTCAGCATGATCTCCAAAGATGAAGGCGGCGGGAAAAAGGCAGAAATACAGGAGAAAAAGGCACCGGAAAATCCAGACTATCTGAAGAATAAGGACGGGCTCAAAGAAGACGGAGAAAAAGAGACTCCGAAGAGCGCCGTCGATACAGACTATGTCATCTATGGTGACGGACAATTCACCTTTAAAGTTCTGCCGCAAGCAGAACGCGATAAAGCACTGAAGAAGCTCGCAAAGAGCAAACAGCAGGCCACCATCGAGATGAGCAATAAGGAAAAAGAAACGCTCGAAAAGAAGGGTGAGGAGACGGAAGGAACGGATAAAGACGAAAAAGATTCGCAAAAGACATCAGCTATGATTGCGCTTTGAGTGACTAGTGACTAGTGACTAGTGACTGGTGACTGGTGACTGGTGACTGGTGACTAGGAGACGTTAGACACTAGTCTCCTGGTCTAAAGTCTTCTTGTCTCTTCATCTGATACCGGATTTCCCAAACTCCGCGGCGCTTTTTAATTTTATGCGCCGCACCATCCCCGTTGAACCTGTTGAACCTTATAAACCTCAAACCTTAAACCCCAAACCACGTTTTCCCTGAAAGGAGGTCTCCCCACCCATGTCATTCTTAGAAACGCTTGGCCGCTATACCATCGGCATTTTTCATCAGCTGGGAGCAGTGATCCTGCTTCTCATGGCGGCGGTGAAAGAGATCGGCGCATTCCGCGGGCGGGAGACGATGAAGCAGTGCCTGGCATTGGGCGTGCTGTCCTTTCCCATCGTGGCATTGACACTGCTCTTTACCGGCATGGTGCTTTCTGTACAGATCGCGGGCGAACTCACAAAGTATGGCGCAGACTTCACCGTCGGTGCGATCGTAGCCATCGGCATGGGGCGTGAACTGGGACCGGTGCTCTGCGGGGTCGTCCTTGCAGGCCGCGTCGGGGCAGCCATCACGGCTGAGATCGGTACGATGCGGGTGACCGAGCAGATCGATGCGCTAAGGTGCCTTGCGGTGAGTCCGGTGGGATATCTCGTGGTGCCGCGGCTCGTCGCCTGTATGACGATGCTGCCGCTTTTGACGGTCTTTGGTGTCACCATCGGCGTTGGCGGCGGGATGATCGTCGCTTCGCTCACGCATGGCGTCTCCTCCTATACCTTCATGCACTCCATCCACGTGTACTGCGTCCCTTCTGACCTGTACATCGGCGTTTTCAAGTCGGTCATTTTCGGTATGATCGTTGCGCTTGTCGGCTGTGACCGCGGGATGACCTGTACGGCAGGGGCAGAAGGCGTCGGCAAGGCGACCACCCAGTCCGTAGTATATTCGATTATTATGCTTTTTGCGGCGAATTACCTGCTCTCGTCCATTCTGTTTTGAGGCGTCCTATGATTGATATCAGGCATGTATACCAGACTTTTGGCGATCGTCATATCTTGAAAGATGTCAGTCTTTCCATCAAGGAGGGAGAGACGATGGTCATCCTGGGAGCGTCCGGCTCCGGGAAATCAACGCTCCTAAAGCTCATCATCGGTCTTTTGCGCCCTACATCCGGAAAAGTCCTTGTGAACGGAAAGAATATGGGACAGCTCAGCGAAGAGGAGCTGAATGAGGAACGCCGCTCGATGGGGATGGTCTTTCAGTATTCCGCGCTCTTTGACTCTCTCAATGTGAAAGAAAATGTAGCCTTTGGTCTGCGTATGCACACGCGGCTTTCTGAAGAAAAGATCGATGCCATCGTGAAGGAGAAACTGCATCTGGTCGGGCTTGATGGGATCGAAGACCTCATGCCGGCGAATCTGTCCGGCGGCATGAAGAAGCGCGTGAGCCTTGCCAGAGCGATCGCGCTCGAGCCGAAGATCATTCTCTATGATGAACCGACAGCGGGGCTCGATCCGATCCGTTCGACCGATATCAGTCTTTTGATCAAAGAGACGCAAAAGGCCCTGCATGCGACGAGCGTCGTCGTGACGCACGACTTGAAGTCTGCGGAAATGATCGCGGACCGCATGGCTTTTTTGTATAAGGGCTCGTTCCTTGCGGTAGGAACAGCTAAAGAATTATATGCATCGAAGGATGAAAGAGTACGGCAGTTCATGAACGGTCTGCCATCGAATCCTGATTTTTTGAAGGAAGGTGATGCCTGATGAAATGGTCGACGGAAGCAAAGGTCGGAGCCTTTGCCCTTGCGGGGATACTCCTCTTTGCCGGGATCCTGATCGAGCTTTCCAGCCTTGTGATCTTTGGAAAGAGCGGATTTCATGTGACCGGCTATTTCAAGGAAGCGGAAGGCATAGAACCGGGAAATCCGATCCACTATGCCGGCGTCGAAGTAGGCATGGTCGATGGCATCACGGTGGAGAACGGGGAAGCCGTCGTGAAGCTGCGTTTTTATCACGATGCCAAGGTGCCGAAGGATGCGGACTTCTCCATCCAAACCAGCAGTGTCATGGGCGGACGCTTCGTGAAGGCCTCCGGCGGTCATCAGGAACGCGGCTATCTGGCAGAGGGGATGAAGGTCGAGGGCAAGTCAGCACCGGGGATCGATCAGGCGATGGATAAGATGGACAAGCTCATCACGTCCGCGCAGACCATGCTCGATGGGATCAATAGCGTCGTCGCAGACCCCTCTTCGCAGAAGCATGTGAAGAACAGCATCAATAATTTTGATGCGATTTCCGAAAATCTCGCCATCCTGACCGCGCAGGGGATACAGACAGCGAGTGAGATCCAGAGCATCACCTCGCAGGTGAATCAGATGCTGTATCAGCTGAATGGAGACGGCAAAGCCACAGGCGATGTGCGCAGGATCATGGACAATATGGTCGTGGCATCGGAGAATGCGAAGGAAATCTCTCAGAATGCCAAAGAGATTTCCGGGAAAATAAATGGATTTATGCAGGGAAATGGTGATTTTGATGTATCTGTTTCCGGCGAATTGTTATATAATACTAAGAAGGACGATTTCTCGCCGAATCTCTTCCTCCGCGTGGGGAAAGACGCCTATGGCCTTCTGGGGATAGAATCCATGGGAAATGATCCGGTCTATGATGCGCTCTATGGTCGTATGAGAGGGGACTATGGCGTACATGCCGGTATCATTCGAAACAAGATTGGCGCTGGCGCGGACTATGCGTCCGGGCGTTGGAAATTCTCCGCAGATGTGTATGACCCCAATGATCTCTCTGTCCGCCTGCGCGGGCAGTATGCTCTTACGCCGAATCTGTTCCTGACCGGACAGTCCATTTTCCCGCATAATAACCGCGGCGGCGGAGAGTACATCGGTGTGGGATACAATTATTAAATGAAAACAGCGCCCCCAAAAGGGGCGGTCTGGATACAATGACAACAAAGACATCTGTCTAGAAGGGATGAATGTTGAATGAATACAATGACCTGCAAAATTCTGACTGCTTCTATCGTGCTTGCCCTTTCCTGCGGGCTCGGCGCAGAAGCAAAAGGATCTCAGACGAAGATCATGACGGATCCGTCGATCACACAGAAAGCCATCGAGGCACAGATGAATCAGACGGTAGCGAATAAAGATGTGAACTTCAATAACATGCTGCTCCAGAAGAATCTGGCGTCTTCCATCACAGAAGCGGCAGCTCCGGAAGCAGTGGCTATGGATATCGACCTCAAAGGTGCGGTCACGATTGCCATTCAGAATAACCGCGACATCACCATCGCAGAGCTAAAACTGAGAGAAGCGGAAGCTGATGTCAGCGCAGTGGCAGCCAAGAAGAATCCATCCGTCAGCTACTCCTGGCAAAGAAATCAGTATCCGACCCAGCGTGGTCCGGTGACCCAAACCACCATGGTCGGTGATCAGGTAGTTACGAAAGTGGTGGGAACGCAGAGTTCCAACCATGGCTATAGCCAGGGGATCAATGTTTCCTGGCCGGTCTGGACCTTCGGCAAGGTAGAAGGTGCGATCGATGCCGCACGCTATCAGAAAAACATCGCAGATCTTAATGTCTACAAGACAGAAGCGGATACGAAGCTCGCGGCCGTGCAGGCATACTACCAGTACCTCGAAGCGGTCAAGCTCGCTGAAGTGCAGGCACAGTCTGTCACTGACTATGCAAGCCATCTGAATAACGTACAGCAGCAGTTCGATGCCGGCATCGTGGCCAAGCTGGACGTACTGTCTTCCAATGTATCGCTCGCCAATGCGAAGCAGAAGAGCATCGCAGCGGACAACACCCGTGATGTTGCAGAAGCGAACCTGAACAACATCATGCGTGTCCCGATGAATACGACACTGAACCCGCTGGATAAGAATTTCCCGGAACCGGAATTTGACCTCACCATGGAACAGGCCATTCTGATGGCGCAGAAATACCGCTGGGAACTCGTCGAAGCAGACTATGGCGTAAAGGCAGCTGAGGCCTCTCTTCGCTCTGCAAAGGCAGGCTATCTCCCGACAGTCAGCGTCGGCGGCGGATACAGCTGGAAGGAAGCCAGTGTGACGGCGGTCGATAAAGATGACTGGGCTGTCCAAGGCGGGCTTTCCTGGTCACTTTGGGATGGCGGCGCTACCCAGGCATCGGTGAAGAAAGCGGATGCCGCGGTCAAAACAGCACAGGAAACACTCCTGCAGGCGAGAGAAAAGATCGAGCTGGAAGTCCGTCAGGACTACCTGAACGTTCTCTCTTATAAAGAACAGATCCGCGCTGCCGAAGCATCGGTCGCTCAGGCAGAAGAAGCATATAAGATCGCAACGGTTCGTTACAGCAGCGGCGTCGGCATCAACCTGGATGTCCTCGATGCAGAACTCGCCCTCAATACTGCGAGAACGAACTACATCACCGCGCTCTACAACTACAACATCGGTCTCGCTACGTTGGAACATGCAATGGGCGTACCGGCTGTCATTCACCCGGAATTTGCAAAAGCCTGATCTCGGGGTGGGGATCAGAAGCGATTTGTGATCCGGCCATCGCTTTCCATTTTGTTCTATAGAGACGGTTGCCTTTCAGCTGTATGAGGGCAGCCTGAATCTGTTTTTCTTACATTTTTTTTGGAGATAATACCTTGGCTAGCAGAATCAAATGGTGGATCAATGGTATCGCAGCATTTATTTTCATCATGCTCTGTATCATTTATCTGCTGATCCGTCCGATCATCACACAGAATCTGGAACCTGTCATCAAAGACGCGGCAGGGGAGCACATCAATGGTACCCTGACGTGGACCATGATGGATCTGGATCCGAACTATGACCTTTCCTTCACCGACCTGGAGCTGAAGGACGCGAAAGGAGAGGTTGTGTTCAAGTCGCCCTCTTTGGCGATCGGATGGTCTGCTTCTGCGCTGTATAACTATGCCTTCAAAGACGGTGGCATTGCTGATGTAGTAAAGACGGTGACTATTGAGGATCCGGAGGTCCATCTCGCCAAGACGGAAGATGGACTGTGGAATGTAGAGAAGATTCTAAAACCATCGGACTCTTCGGACAACGGTACTTTCACAGGACAGGTCATCGTGAAGGACGGGAAGGCTTCCATCTCTGCACCGGATATTGGTTCGTATGATTTCACTTCGCTGGGAGGCACGCTCGGCTGGGACAGCAAGGGTACGATCACAGGCTCTTTTGCGGGAGAGGCATTTGACAGCCATTTCAAGGGAGACGTGAAGTACACGAATACGAATAACATGGAAATCAGTCTGGAAACGGATCCGGTTTCCCTTACCTCGTTGAAGCCGCTCTTAGAGCAGTTCCCACAGATTTCTTCAAAACTTGATATAGACAAAGGGACAGGACAGGTGACAAGCGCCAAGATCTGGAAAAGTGATGGCGCTGTCGCTTATCATGTCCAAGGCTCTATCAAAGATGCTGCTCTTCGCTATGATCATTTTATTCTGGCTGACGGAGCAGCCTTTTTTGATATTGAAAATGGTGAAGCTGTCATCACCGAAGCAGCCGTAAAGGTCAATGGGCAGACATTCACCGGGGATGCGAAGGTCCTTTTTGACGTGGACGATCCGATCCTGATGGGACATGTGACTCTGAAGGATATCAAGGCGGAAGAGCTGCTGCCGGAGAAAGGCGCCACCGGAGTCGTTTCCGGCAGCTTAGATATTTCGGGGACGATGGGAGATCCTTTCGTGTCCGGCGAAGCCCATGTGAAGGACGGGCAGTATGAGGATCTTTCTGTCAAAGAGGCGAATGTGCGCTTTGTTTATGGAGAGGATCGGATCTCGATCCCCTATCTGAAGGCACAGATGGCGGGCGGTCTTCTGATCGGCGAAGGCTCATATACTATGACAAGCGGGGCCTTTGAAGGCGAAGCCGCCGGAGAGCATATCGACCTTTCTTCTCTTCCGGTCGGGATTTCTGCTTCCGGCATTGTGAGCGGATCGGGGAAGGCGAAGGGCACCTATAAGGAAGGCGCACTGTCTTTGGAAATGGCTTCCGGAGAGATGGATGGCGCGGGTCTTTCGTATGAGAATATGGCAGCCGGCAAGGTTTCCGGCTTTGGTAGTTACCGTGATGGTGACTGGCATGGCGTTTTCTATGGCATGGATCTTTCGTATGATGGGATGTCCATGGATACCCTCTCGGGGGAGGCGACTTCGCGCGGCGGCGTGATGGATATCGCGTATCTGACTGGCACATCCGGCGAAGGCGCATTCACCGTGAAGGGGACATATGGGCGGTCCCTCTCGCTCTCGGGCGAGGTATCGTCCATCGACCTTTCTGCGCTTTCCGGCCTTTCGGGGATGGATATGACCGGACGTCTCTTCGGCCGGTTCGTAGTCAGCGGGAGCAGGGAGGATCCATACGGCTCGGCAGATTTCACAGCGCAGGATGGGGAGATCCGTGGCATCTCCTTTGACCGTATCGAAGGACATGTATCGCTGGGAGATCAGCTGGCGACTATCACTTCGCTTCGCTGGGAAGGGCCGGACGGCAAGCATACCGTGAAGGGGACCGTCGGTCTCTTTGCGCCGCACCCTCTCACGCTCACCATCGATACCGACAAGACACGCATCGAGAAACTGCTTGCGCTTGCCGGAGAGGACTACCCGGTGACGGGATGGGTCGAAAATACCATGACCGTCACTGGCACGATGGAAGCGCCGCAGGTGAAAGGCGATTTTCTGGCCTTCGACGGTTCGGTCATGGGTGAGCTTTTCCAGAGCATCTCCGGCGAATATACCTATGATGGAAATGACATCACCCTGAAAAACGGCCTCGCCTATATCTACGATGGTACAGCCATCGTGAGCGGTACGGTGAAGCCAGACATGATCGATATGGATGTGTCACTCAATGATATCAGCCTTTCGTGGATGCTTCCGGGACGCGGCGCAGACGGCAAGGTCAATATGCGCGGGCATGTATCCGGAACGATGGAAGATCCGGCCTTTGAAGGGACGATTTCCTCCAGGCAGATCTCTGTCGGCGGCACTTCCATTTATATGGCCTCTGCCGGCATTTGCTATCAGAACCATGTCGTAAGCCTTGATGACGGTATATTCAACCAGAAGAATGGCCATTTCGAATGGAGAGGCAGCTATCACATGGATTCCCATGTGCTGCAGGGCTTTCTCCGATTTAAGGAATGGAATATCAAGGAGATCATGCGTCTTTTCAAGCTGCCTGAGTCCGCTGCGGATGGTGCTGTCAATGGCGGCATGCAGATCGGAGGGACACTGGAGAATCCCAGCATCGACTTTAAAGCAGATTTCCTGGGAGGGCATCTGGGGGATACACCTGTCGGTCAGGGAGCGATCGATTTCTCCTACCTAAATGGGGCGCTCTCGATCCGTAAGTTTCATCTTCCTGTAGGAGATGGACTGCTCGCAGCAGAAGGCTCTATGAATAGCGATGGGGAGCTCGCCATCCAGCTCGCAGCCAAAGACATGGAGATGTCCTGGCTGCCGCAGGTATTGGGACGAAATGACATACGGATGGGCGGTCGTCTGACGGCCGGAGTCGTTCTCAGCGGAAATAAGACATCGCCGGAAGCAGACATCTCGATCGGTATCGAGAATCCGAGCTACGGAGAAATCAGCTTTGACAGCTTCTCTCTGATGGCGAATGCCAAGAGCAATGTCGTGACGCTGCAAAATGCACTGGTATCGAAGGGAAACTATCGTGCGAGTGCCAAGGGCATACTCCCCGGCAATCTTTTCACCGGCAGCACCACAGATGAGGCAGTGCCGCTTTCTGTTGATTTCAATCTCGATCAGGCAGATATGAATATTCTGGCTCTCTTCGGTAAAGCCGTGACGAGTGCGAGCGGCCCGATCAAGGGGCATGTACAGCTTGTCGGTGACTATCGTGACCCGGAGCTTAAGGGCAGCATCACAGCAAAGAATGGGGCGCTCAGTCTTATGACCATGAATGAAGTCATTCAGCCGATTGATCTGTCCTTACGATTTGATGGACATCGCGTGACATTTGATGGCAGTGCCTCCTTCGGCGGTGGCGGCGTCACTGCGAAGGGCTCTGCCGACTGGAAAGAAAAGGCGATCACGCATTATGATGGGGAAGTGCATATGCATACCCCTTCCATCGACTCTGCCTATTACAAAGGGGCGGTCGATGCTGACTTTTCACTGGGTGAATTCATGGATCAGCTCGGTGTCACTGGCAAGATCTCTATCCACAATGCGACCTGCGAAGTGCCGCTCGCTCTCCTTGCGGAGAGCGGTGAGTCGTCGGCCAATTTCCTGACGAAGATCGACATAGCCATCGGAGACAATGTACGGCTCTACAGCAGCTCGCTCTATGACCTCATGATCAAAGGAAATATTTCGATGATGGGCCATTTCCGCGAACCGATCATGACGGGCCGCGTGAATGTAGAAAAAGGAACGGTCAAGATCAATACCACGGAATTCAAGATCGATCAGGCCAATGCTGTCTGGGGTGGTACCCCCGGCTCCTTCCTGCCTGTCATCCATGCGCGTGCAGATACCAAGGTCGGTCATTACAATATCAAAGCCGAGCTGGATGGACTGCCCGGTGATATGAAGACGACCTTCCACAGTGATCCTGCGCTGAATGATTCGCAGATCATCATGCTGCTGACGCTCCATCAGGATCCGACCAAGGATAAGGATGGCTCGATGCAGGGGGCGCTCTTCAATGCCGGCCTCACCATGCTCTTCGGAAATACAATGCAGGACTTCCTCGCAGATAAGATCGGACTTGACCTCATCAGCATCACGTCGAACCTGACAGACTACTATGACAACATCGATGATAACAATGACAGCTACTACTACATCAAGATCGGGAAGTACCTCTTCAATGATTTCATGCTGACTGCGACCATGGGAGTGAATAATGAGGAAAAGAGTTTGGGCTTCCATTATGATTTGAATTCGCGCGTCGGTCTCTCATCGTGGTATAATAGTAATCACGATAGTTACATCGGCAGCGATTGGAGCTTTAAATTCTAGGGTTAGCCAAAGGGGCGTGTCCCTTGATTGTGGATGAAAGCTCTGCTCGAATTAGGGATTAGGAATGGCGGTGCGCGCATAAAAAACAGAAGCGCCGCGGAGTATAAATAGGGCGATTCCCGAAAGTGGCATTTAAATCACCAGTCACTAGTCACAAGTCACTCGAGGCTCCTAATCCCTAATCCCTAGTCACTACTTTCGAAAACTCGGAAATGTGAATATGGTCAATATCAGTTACATGGAGTATTTCTATGCTCGAAGAATACAAAGCCTGCCTGTCCCGTGTGACCTTGCTCAGCCGGGAGGAAGAGCAGGCACTTTGGAAAGAATACAAAGAGGAAGAGGAGATCGACGCGCGACAGCGTCTGATCGAGAATTACCAGCCACTTGTCTTCAAGGAGGCCGTCAAGTATGGCCTGCAGGAGGCGGTGACGATGGACCTTATTCAGGAAGGCACTGTAGGGCTCATGGAGGCTGTCGAGCGCTATGATCCTTTGGCCGGTGTCGCCTTCTCCCTGTATGCCATCCATCGCATTCGCGGACGCATGCTGAATTTCCTGAATGCGAATAAAAAGGAGATACTTCTCAAGGACGGGGAGGAAGAGAAGGTCTTCCTTGCGCAGGCCATTCCCGATATGGCTTTCGAAAGTGCCGACCGTGAATCGCTGCATGCGGCAGTCGACATGGCGGTGCAGCGACTCTCTGCCAAAGAGCAGGATGTTATCCGCTCGGTCTACCTGGCGGAGCAGACCGCCGCTGAGACTGCCGATGCCATGGGCGTCAGTCAGGCCTACGTCTACCGCCTCGAGAAACGCGGTATCCGGCGTCTGCGCGGGATGCTCTCGAAGCTGATCCATGAGAGAAAGTAAGGGATGACGTGGCATAGCGTTTCTTGCGATCCCATTTTCGGCACCGCCTCGTTGCCCCGCTGAACCTATCGGAAAGAGTAAGATGGAACAGAAATCGGATCTCTGCGCCTCGGACCCTGTCAAACATATCATTCCAGCCTAAAAACACTCGCATTTCTGCAAGAATGCTTGAAAATACAAGAAAATGTGAAATAAATAATAATTTTGGATGTTCACTTGTACTTCTAAAACACTGATTATATATAAGAATCATGTAACCAGTGGTTGGCAGAGATCGGAATGATTCCGGTTTTCTCAGCAGGAGGCAGTATGTCGGGGGATACGCTGAAGAGAGTGAAGTCAGTGAAGAGGTGGCTGGAAAAGGCAGAAAATTCCTACTCCAACCATAAAGAACTGACAGGCGAGATGAATCTCATCATGGCGCAGGCAGAGATGCAGCGCCTGAAAGAGGTGAGAGGGACTTCGCCGCGGCGGAAGTGGATGCTTCGCGGCGGCGCGCTGGCTGTGGCAGGATTGCTTTTCCTCGGCGCCTCTTTTCTGAAGGACAGTTTTTTTGCACCTGCGCCTACTCCGGTAAGATCGGTGGAAACAGCAGTCACGACACCGACTACGGCGGTTGTGCCAGTCGAGGAAGCGGATAAGAAAGCCGAAGAGGTCCCTTCGGTATCTGCAGAGACTGTCACGACAGAACCGGTGGAAACGGATCCGCCAAAGCCAGATCCCGAGATGGTGCCGCCTGCTAAAGCAGCGCCCGTCGTCATGACGCCCGCGCCGGCTCCGGTGGAAGTCTCCGCCGTCACGAAGCCGGAGGTACCTGTCCTCTCCGATCAGGAGATCCAGCGTGTCGTAGGCGAAGCGGGAAGGGCCCTCCGAGGAAATTAATGATAAGAAGGATTCCAGAGGGTCGAAGGGTCTCCCCCTTTAGGAGCTTCTGTCCTGCACCGAATCCATCAATCCCAATGTTATTTAAGGAAATCACACGTTTTGGCAAGTATGCCAGATACCCATCTGTATTTCCATAAATATATAGAAATTCACCATCCAATACATGAGGAGGAATTTACGATGACAGCAACATATAAGAAAGCACTGCTTGCCTCTGCGATCCTGTTTGCGCTTTCCGGCGCGGACGTCTTTGCGGAAGCACCGCAGATGACCGGCTCCCAGAACGGCATGTCCCAGAGCTCCATGATCGATGTGAAGAGCGGTAAGGAAGCGGGCAAGACAGCTGAGATCTCCGACCAGACGGAAAAAGCGGAACCATCCATGGAAGTGAAGGAATCCCACCAGACCGTCGCAGTGGGCGATGCCTCGCTCTATCTTTCGGCGGACGATGACGCAGCCATCGAAGCACATACAGGCAAGACCATTGCGCATGTTGACTTCGATGGGATTCCGGAAGAAGTCAAGACGAAGCTGTCCCCTCTTCTGCAGAGCAAACCGGGCAGCACCGTCACGGCTGAGGGCATCCGCAATGATGTGGCATCTCTTGGCTCGACAGGTGTATTCTCTCAGATCCGTCCGAATTTCAAGGAAATCCCTGAAGGCGTGGACCTCACCTATGGTCTTGTCACAAATCCCATCGTTCGTGATGTGGAATTCACCGGCAATACTATCTTCACCTCTGACTATCTGAAGTCCATCCTGCAGGTGCCGGAGGGCAGCGTCCTGAACTTCGTCCTCGTGAACCAGAAGCTCAAGGAGATCGAAGATGCCTACCTCAAGCAGGGCTACATGCTCGTCTCCATCCCGAATGTGGAAGTGACGCCGAAGGGCATCCTGAAAGTCCATATTTCCGAAGGTGTCATCGAAGATATCCAGCTCGTCGGCAATGATAAGACGAAGGACAAAGTCATCCTCCGCGAACTCAAGATGAAGAAGGGCAAGCCCTTCAATAAATTCCAGGCAAGCCGCTCCATGGAAAGACTCTATAATCTGGGCTACTTTGAAGATGTCAACATGAAGCTGCTCCCCGGCAAAGAAAATGAACACAATGTCGTCATCGAGATTGATGTCGTTGAGCAGAAGACCGGTGTCATCACTGTCGGCGCCGGCTACTCGGACTCTGACGGTACAGTCGGCATCATCGAGCTCGGTGATACGAACTTCCGCGGCACAGGCGATAAGGTCAATTTCCACTGGGAATTCGGCGGCGCCGGCAACGGTAAGAACTATACCATCTCCTACACCCGCCCGTGGATCAATTCCAACGGTGACTCCCTCGGTGCTTCCATCTTCAATCGTATCTATGAATACGATGACTATGATTCGAACGGCGATACCGTCGCAGAATACGATAAGAGAAGAAGCGGCTGGAACCTCACCTGGGGACGCCAGAATGGCGAATATCGCACGAACTACTTTACCTTCGAAAGTGCGAAGGAAAAATACGATGACCATGACGGTTTCGAATGGGGCAGCGTAGCAACCGATAAGGGACATACCAAAAAGGATTATAGCGATGACTGGTACAAAGCCATCATGGAGAATTTCGGTACCACGAACAGCTTCACCTTCTCGCACGTCTTCGATAACCGCGATAACTACTTCAATGCCAGCAAGGGCCGCCGCATCTCCTTCTCTACCCAGTGGGGCGGCCATGGCCTTGGCGGTGACTATGATTTCTACAAGTTCACGACAGAAGGCCGCTTCTACAAGGGTCTCGGCAATGGTCACATCCTTGCGCTCCGTCTGCAGGGCGGCTACATCGACGGTGACGTCTCCTATGGCAACCTCTTCGACCTCGGTGGTTCGAATACGCTTCGCGGCTATGAGGATGACCAGTTCAAGGGCAAGAAAATGTACGCTGCGACACTGGAATATCGTTTCCCGATCGCCAAGAAAGTACAGGGCGTCCTCTTTACCGATGGCGGCAGCACCTGGGGCATCGATAACGGACAGATCCCGTGGTATGAAGATGATGATGGCTTCCAGTGGTCTTGCGGCGTAGGTCTGCGTCTCCAGACACCGATCGGACCGATCCGTCTTGACTATGGCCACGGGGATAAGAATAAATTCCACTTCAGCTTCGGCACACAGTTCTGATTTGAATGCGAAATGAGAAATGGTGGTGCGGCGCCATACATAAAGCGCCGCAGCTCCGATTTTTCCCGCTTTCCTGTGGAAGGAGGTGCCCGCAGGGGCGCAATGCTATTAAGTTAAGCGGCAGAACATTCTTGGCTCCCCATCGGGGGAGCTGCCCGAAGGGCTGAGGGGGCAGCACTACGGTAGTAAATGCAAATGTTGAACTATCGATAGAAACGAACCATTCAACATTGTTCGTTATACCGC